>JAKAZL010000002.1:148628-153237 GCA_021815925.1 Pseudomonadota bacterium
GGAACTTCGGGCTCGTCAGCCCGCCGCGCTCGTCATATCCAGCGCGAATCGCACGGTGACCGCATTGCCGAGCCACTCGGTGGCGCGCCATTGACCCTGGCCGACGCCGAAATCGAGCCGGCGGATCACGGTGGCACCGTCCAGTGTCCCGATGGCGCGCCCGCCGCGCTGCGTGGTCCGCCACGTAAACGGCACCTCGACGGTGCGGGTCACGCCGCGCAGCGTGAGCGGACCCGTCGCCAGATAGCCGGTGGCGGTCTTCTGCAGCCGCGTGGCGGTGAACCGCGCCTGCGGGTAGCGCGCGACGTCGAAGAAGTCGTGGCCGCCCAACAGGTCGTTGCGTTGCCCGTCACCGGTATCGAGCGAGCGCATGTCGATCACGACCATGAGCGTCCCGGCAGTCGGATCGAAGCGCACCGTGAATGTATTGAACCGCCCCACGTTGGCCGCGCCGGCCTGCTCGAACGTGTAGGTGAGGGAGCTGCGCGCGGCGACCAGCGTGTAGGTCGGGCCGGGTGTCCCGGCGTAGGCCGCGGTGCAGGCAGACAGCGTGAGCCAGAGCGTGATTCGTCGCAGCGTGTCAGTGGCGGTCATCCATTACTCCAGGGTGGATCCGGCGGGGCCCGGGAAGCATCCGTCGCAGTACCTCGTCGTGCAGCACGAAGTGGTGCCGGATTGCCGCGGCGACGTGCAGGATCAGGATCAGGCCGAGGGTGCTTGCCAGCACGATGTGGGTGAGCACCATGGCGTGATACAGCGCCGGGTCGGGTCGCACCAGGTTGGGCAGCTGCACGAGGTTGAACCAGCTGACCGGGAAGCCCCGCGCCGAGGACATGATCCAGCCAGTCACCGGTAACGCAATGAGCAGGGTATACAGCGCGACATGCGTTGCGAGCGCCAGGCGCCGCTCGTAGGCCTTGAGTGCGCCAGGCAGAGCCGGGGTGGGATTCAGCGCGCGCCACGTCAGGCGGATGAGGGCGAGCGCCAGGATCGTCAGGCCGAGGGACTTGTGTCGCGCCAGCGTGGCGAGCTTGCTCATCCCGAGTGGCAGGTTGGCGCCGGCGAGCCCGAGTCCGATTTGCACGCCGATGAGTGCCGCCATGAGCCAATGCAGGAATTGGGATAGCGCACCCCATCGCGTGCGCGTGTTTCTCAGCATCACCATCGAAGCTTACGGCAGGCGAGCGCGGCTGTGCAGCAGTTACACCGGTGTGTCCGGCGGTCCGCCTGTCGCGCTCACGCTCGGCTCCAGTGGCGTCCAGCCCTGGCAGTGGCGGGCGATCTGGCCGGCGAGCACTGCGGCATGCTCGGGCCGGGCGTTGAGCGCCGGCACGTACTCGAATCGCTCACCCCCGGCGCGCATGAACTCCGCGCGATTCTCGACATCGATCTCCTCGAGCGTTTCCAGGCAGTCGACTGCGAAGCCCGGGCAGATGACGGTGACATCGCGGATGCCGCGGCCGGGCAGGCCGGCGAGTGTCTCGATGGTGTACGGGCGCAGCCACTCGGCGCGCCCGAATCGCGATTGAAAGGTGACGGTCCACTCGCCTTCCTTCAGCAGCAGCGCTTCGGCGAGCAGCCGGCCGGTCTTCTGGCACTTGCAGAAGTACGGGTCGCCCTGATGGAAGTAGCGCTCGGGGATGCCGTGAAAGGACATCAGCAGGTGGCTGGTGCGTCCATGAGCGCGCCAATGCTGCACAATGCTTTCGCGCAGCGCCTCGATGTACTGCGGCTGATCGTGATATTCAGAGATGAAGCGCAGCTCCGGCAGCCAGCGCCAGCCGGCGAGCTCGGCGTTGACCTGGTCGTAGACCGCACCGGTGGTCGCGCCGCAGTACTGCGGAAACAACGGCAGGACGATGATGCGCCGCGCGCCCCCGGCGCGCAGCCGCTGCAGGGACTCGGCCACGCTCGGGGTCCCGTACAGCATCGCGAATTCAACCGCGAACGGCGCGAGCAGCCGCTGCGCCAGCATGCTGGTGAGCGCGCCGCGCAGGCGATCGGACTGCTCGCGCAGCGGCGAGCCCTGGGCGGTCCAGATCCGGCGATACTTCGGAGCGATCCGCCCCGGACGCAGCGGCAGGATGATTCCGTAGAGGATGGTCAGCCACAGCGGACGCGGCAGCTCGACCACCCGTGGATCACTCAGCATGCGCGCCAGAAAGCGCCGCACGTCGCGCGGTGTGGGCGAATCCGGCGTGCCGAAGTTCACGGCGAGAACGCCGATGTGATCGGCCGTATCCCGGTGGAAATCAGGAAAACTCTGAAAGCGCATCGTCGAGCACCATACCGCGGCGCAGCCGGCCGCAACCAGAGGCTACGGCAACTTCTTGGCCCTACGCGTCCTGCGGCATTCCGGTGGGCCGGGACTCAGGACGCCGGCGCACGGCCCTGACGGTCATCCCCGTGCAGATGCTGCTCGAGGAACTCCAGGGTGCGTCGGCTCGCAAGCGCTGCTGCAGCGGCGTCGTACGAGGGGCGCAGGTCGCAGTTGAAGCCGTGACCGGCGCCCTCGTAAATATGGAAAATTCCGGACGGATCGAGCGCGCGCATCTTGGCGACCTCCTCGAGCGGTATGCTCTTGTCCGCGCTGCCGAAGTGAAACAGCACCGGGCAGCGCGGCGGATTGCCCGCATCCTGCGCCTTACCGTAGTAGACCACCGCGCAGTCCACCGGCAGCAGACAGGCGGCGCGGTAGGACTGCGCGCCGCCCCAGCAGAATCCGACCGTGGCCACCCGCCCGGAATGCTTCACGACCGCGATCGCCGCTGCCAGATCCTTCAGCGTCTGATCGGGATTGAGTTCCTGCATGTAGCCACGGCCCTCGTCGATCTCCGCAGGGCTGTAGTCCAGTTCGATGCCGCGGCGGATCCGATCGAACAGGCACGGGGCGATGGCGGTGTAGCCCGCCGCCGCAAAGCCGTCGGTGACAGCGCGGATATGCCGGTTGACCCCGAAGATCTCCTGAATGACCACCACGCTGCCACGCGCCTTGCCCGGCGCAGCGGCGAGGTAGGCCTGGAACTGGTGCCCGTCGCGGGCCATGAGAGTGGTGAATTCGCCCATAGTGATGTCCGACCTTCGAGTGGCGTGCGCCGTGCGGTAGCGGCTGAGGATATCGCGCGCCGCGCACGCGCGGAAGCACTACGCCCGCTCGTTCCGGCGCGCCGCGGCAGCTGTTTGACGTGCTCGGTGCGGCCCATGATAGCCTAGCGGGCGGATCGGGACGCGACGCGTCCCGCGGGAGGGGTGCATGCTCGTCGGCTCAGCCGTGCGGCGCGTCGCCATCGTGGGCGGCGTGCGCATTCCGTTCGCCAGAGCCCACACGGCCTACGCCGCCGTGGGCAATGCCGAGATGCTCACGGCGGTGCTGCGCGGCGTGGTGGGGCGGTTCTCGTTGCACGGGGAGCGGCTCGGGGACGTCGCCGCCGGTGCTGTCATCAAGCACTCCAGGGACTACAACCTCACGCGCGAGTGCATACTGTCCAGCGGCCTCGACCCGCACACGCCCGGCCTCGATCTGCAGCGTGCCTGCGGCACAAGTCTCGAGGCAGCAGTCACGGTCGGCAACAAGATCGCGCTGGGACAGATCGAGGCGGGCATCGCCGCCGGCGTCGACACGATCAGCGATCCGCCCGTCAGCTATCCGCGCAGCTATCAGCAGTTGCTGCTCGCCAGTCATCGCGGCAAGACGTTCGCGCAGCGTCTTGCGCCGTGGTTGCGGCTGCGGCCGCAGCACTTCCGACCCGTGTTCCCCCAGGTCGTCGAACCGCGTACGGGCCTGTCCATGGGCGAGAGCACCGAGCTGATGGCGCGACGCTGGCGCATCAGCCGCGAGGCGCAGGACCGGCTCGCCTACGAGAGTCACATGAAGGCGGCCCAGGCCTGGCGCGAGGGCTTCTATGCCGATCTGGTCGAGCCGCATCTGGGACTGACGCTCGACAACAACGTACGGCCCGATACCACGCTCGAGAAACTCGCGAAGCTGCGCGCCAGCTTCGATCCGCGTGACGGCACGCTCACCGCGGGCAACAGCACGCCGCTTACCGACGGGGCGAGTGCCGTGCTGCTTGCCAGTGAACAGTGGGCCGAGCGGCACAAGCTTCCGGTGCTCGCCTATCTCACCTACGGCAAGGTGTGGGCGGTTGATTTCGCGAGTGGCCGCGAGGGGTTGCTCATGGCACCGGCATACGCCGTGCCGGCCATGCTGCAGGATGCGCAATTGACGCTCCAGGACTTCGATTACTACGAAATCCACGAGGCATTCGCGGCCCAGGTGTTGTGCACGCTCGCGGCCTGGGAGTCGGAATCCTTCTGCCGCGACTCGCTCGGGCTGCCCGCCGCGCTCGGGGCGATCGATCGGACGCGACTGAACATGAAGGGTGGCAGCGTCGCGATCGGCCATCCGTTCGCCGCCACCGGGACGCGCATTCTGGCGACCCTCGCGAAGCTGCTCGCGACGGACGCAACCGCCCGGCGCGGCCTGGTCTCGGTGTGCACGGCCGGCGGGATGGGCGTCACGGCGATTGTGGAGAAATAGCGGGCGGGGCCGGCGCTCCGCACCGATCGATGGGGGAAGAATCTCAGACGTGTGTAAGCACGCGGGGAG
>JAKAZL010000142.1 GCA_021815925.1 Pseudomonadota bacterium
GAGGTCAGCTTCGAGACGGGCGAGGCGCGCGTGCGCATCGATCCGACGCGCATCGCTGCGGAGCGGCTGGTGAGCGTGCTGGGGCCGCCCGGTTATTCGGCGAGCGTTCACTCATTGGCCTGAGCGGAGGCTTGCGGTACCGCCGCGGGGCTCGGACACAGCTCCCGCAGGAGCGAGAGCAGGTCCTTGGCGCGGATGGGCTTGCTCGCCAGGCGCAGCCGCGGCCCCTCGAGGCTGCGGATGCTGCTCGAGGTGTCCCCGGTGAGCAGCACCGCGGGCAGCGTCTCGCCGAGCCGCTCGCGCGCCCCGACGATCACCTCGGTACCGGTGTCACTGCCGCCGAGGTGATAGTCGGTGATGAGCAGATCGATGCGCTGGCCGCTGCCGATGTACTCGAGCGCCTCGCGCAGCGAGCCGGCGGTGCGGACCGCGTAGCCCTCCAGCCGCAGCAGCATGCCGGTCGCATCGCGGACCGCCGGATCGTCTTCCACCAGCAGCACGCGCAGCAATTCAAGCGGACCCTCCGCAGCGCCGGTGCGGCTTGATTCTCCCGGCGCCTCGGCGCAGCGGGTGCCCGGCGGCAGCGTCAGGGCGAACAGCGAGCCCTTGCCCGGCTCGGAGCTCGCCGTGAGGCGCAGCCCGAGCAGGTCGGCCAGGCGCCGCACGATGGCCAGGCCAAGGCCGTACCCCTCGCGCCGGTGCGTGCCGACCGGCTCGATCTGGTAGAACTCGTCGAAGATGTGCGGCAGGTGCGCCGCATCGATGCCGATACCGGTGTCGATCACCTCGATCCGTATCCCCGCGGCGCTGCGCGAGCAGCTCAGGCGCACGCCCCCGCTGACGGTGTACTTGATCGCATTCGAGAGCAGGTTGCGCAGGATCTGCGCGAGCAACGCGGCGTCGCAGTGCACGCATTCCCCGCCGTGTACCACCGAGAGTGTCAGGTTCTTCTGCGCCGCCACGGCGGCGAACTCCTGCTCGAGCTCGGCGAACAACGGTGCGATGTCCATGTCCAGCGTGTGCGGCCGCACGGTGCCGGACTCGAGTTTGCTCACATCGAGCAGGGCGTTGAGCAGGCGCGACATCGCCCCGATGGCTCGTTCCTGGCTGCACAGCGCCTCCTCGGCGCGCGGGTCGACGATCAGGCGGCGCAGCGCGCCGTTCAGCAGCGCGAGCGACTGCAGCGGCTGGCGCAGGTCGTGGCTGGCGGTGGCCAGAAAGCGGCTCTTGCTCTGGTCGGCGCGCTCGGCCGCCTGGCGCGCCTCGAGCAACTGCGACTGGATGCGCTTGTGCGCCGTGATGTCGCGGATCGCCGCGGCCACGAGCACCCGGTCGTCGTCGAGGAGCGGACTGAGACTGATCTCGACTGGAAACTCCGAGCCGTCCTTGCGCAGCGCGGCGAGCTCCAGTCCGACACCCATCAGGCGCACGCGGCGCTCGAGGAGGAATTCCTGCAGGTGCTGGCGGTGCCGCTCGCGGTAATGCTGCGGCATCAACGCCTCGACGGTGAGGGCGGTCGCCTCGCGGCTCGAGTAACCGAACAGTGCGCTGAACTGGCGGTTGGTGTAGACAATGGTGCCCTGGGGGTCGGCGATGAGCATCGCATCCGGGGCCGATTCCAGGGCGCTGCAGATGAGCTCGGCGGAGAGCGTCGGCGCCGTCATGGGGTTCCTTAACGCCGGGGCGGCAGAGGCGTGCGGCCTATCGAGACAGTGCTTACGGCCGCAGACATGCCGCTCAGCGCCGTGACGGCGGCGGCAGGCGCAGCACGAAGCACGCGCCCGCGGGGCGATTGGCCCGATGCTCGAGCGTCCCGCCGTGCGCGCGCGCGATGGTGCGGCTGCTCGCCAGCCCCAGTCCCGTTCCGGCCGGCTTGGTCGTGCAGAACGGGTCGAACAGCCGCTGGGCGATCTCCGTGGAGATGCCCGGACCGTTGTCGCAGACCTCGATAAGAATGTCGCCGTCGGGCGCGCGGCTGGTCTTCACGAGGACCTCGCGCTGGCCCACCGGTTGTCCGTCGAGCGCCTCGAGGGCATTGCGGACCAGGGCGAACACGACCTGCTGGATCTGCGCCCGATCGACGTTGAGCGGGGCGAGCCCGGAAGCCAGCTCGAAGCGGCAGGTCGACTCGTGCAGGCGGGCATCGGACTCGATGAGGTCGGCGAGCTCGAGGATCAGCGCGCTGACGTCGGTGAGCTCCTCGAGCGACTCGCGTGTTCGGGTCAGGCCGCGCAGCCGGCTGATGATGTCCCCGGCCCGCACCGCCTGGGCCGTGATCTGCCGCAGCGCATCGCGCACTTCCTCGACGTCCGGGTTGGGCAGACCGAGCAGTCGCTCGCACGCCTGGGCGTAATTGGCGACCGCCGCAAGCGGCTGATTCAGTTCGTGTGCGATCCCGGAGGCCATCTCGCCCACTGCCGCCAGACGCGAGACGTGCATCAGACGCTCGTGCAGGCGTCGAGTGGCTTCGTCGACGCGGATGCTGGATGGATTCATGCAATATGCTCGCATGGCGCGCGCGCGACCGTCTCTAGGTATATTCCCGAACGTGCCGCGCACGCATTCCGGTGCGCCGTGGCGGGATCACACGGCGAGGCGCACGAGCCGGGCGATAACCTGCGCATCTGGGCCCTCGGTGCGCGAGAGGTCGTAACACGTCGCCAACAGCGTGGCATGCTTGACCGGCGACAACACGGTGCCGGCCGCGTTCAACTGCCCCTGCACGGCCGCGATCACCGCTTCGAGCAGGGTTAGATCGAGCGGCTGGCCCGCCGGACCGTAGGCCGGGCTCGGATCGCGCAGCACCGGCGCTTCGTCGGGTACGCCCCGGCCGGTGACCAGCCAGTCGATGCGGGTCTGAGTGATTTCGCACAAGGCGCGCAGGTCCGTCACGCTCGGCTCGGACTGGCCGCGAAGCCATTTCCGCACCGCGCTTTCCGAGCGCTGGA
>JAKAZL010000059.1 GCA_021815925.1 Pseudomonadota bacterium
GCATCTCGACTTGGTGGAGGGGGTAGGATTCGAACCTACGAAGGCGTAAGCCGGCAGATTTACAGTCTGCTCCCGTTGGCCGCTTGGGTACCCCTCCGCGAAAACGAGCCGCGTATTCTGATTTCGGGCCCGGCTGGTGTCAATGCGTTTTTGGCGCGCAATTTGCACCGACCCCGAGACGGGCCCCCGCCGCGCTCAAGAATCGGCCGGCGGAAGAGCGGCTGCCGTGAGCTCGGCCAGAACGTCCGCGTCCAGGCGGCGCCAGTCGCCCGGCCGCAGATCGCGCGGCAGGCTGACCGGGCCGTAGCGGATCCGCAGCAGCCGGCTGACCTCGTGGCCAGCCGCTTCCCAGAGCCGCCGCACCTCGCGATTGCGCCCCTCGTGCAGGACGACCCGGAAGGCCGCGTGGCTCGTGCCGCCCGCCGACCCCGCAGGGTGGGGCGCCCGCTCCTCGATGATCCGATCGAAGGCAGCCGGCCCGTCGTCCAGGGTCAACCCCTGGCGCAGCCGCAGCAGCGTTGCGGTGCTGGGGCGGCCCCGGACGCGCACCAGGTATTCGCGCTCAATCTGCCGCGAGGGGTGCATCAGTCCGTGGGCCATTGCCCCGTCGGTGGTGAACAGCAGCAGTCCGGCGGTGTTGACGTCCAGCCGACCCACCACGATCCAGCGGCCGCGGGCTGGGCTCGGCAGACGATCGAAAACCGTCGGGCGCCCCTGGGGGTCGCGGCGGGTGGTCACTTCTCCGATCGGCTTATAATAAAGTATTGCTTCTTCGGCTCCGTCGGCCGTCTTCATGCCCAGCTCGAGCTTGCGGCCGTCGAGGCGGATATCCGCCTGCGGTCCAGCCCGCTCGCCGAGGCTCGCCGGGCGGCCGTCAACCAGGAGCCGGCCCTCGCGGATCCATTGCTCGATCTGCCGGCGCGAGCCGATCCCGGCGCTGGCCAGCAGCTTCTGCAATCGGACCGGGGCAGCGGACGGGTTCATCGGATCCACGACATCCTCGAGCGGGCCGCGCCGCTCGCCCGGCGCGGCGGTGTGCCATCATAACCTGCGGGTCTCACGACATATCTGCCCAATACTTGTGGGCGCTATCGACGGGGGGTAGAACGAAGCCCATGATTCACGACAGCATTCTCAGCACGATCGGCCACACGCCCGTCGTGCGCATCCGCCGCCTCGCACCCGAGAACGTCACCGTGTACGTGAAGTGCGAGTATTTCAATCCGCTGAGCTCGGTCAAGGATCGGTTGGCCATCGGCATCATCGAGGACGCAGAGCGCAGCGGCGCCCTGAAGCCCGGACAGACGGTCATCGAGGCCACCTCGGGCAATACCGGCATCGCACTCGCCATGGTCTGCGCCGCCAAGGGCTACCCGTTCGTGGCCGTGATGGCGGAGAACTTCTCGATCGAGCGGCGCAAGATCATGCGCATGCTTGGCGCCCGCGTCGTGCTCACGCCGGCCGCGGAGCGCGGCACCGGCATGGTGCGCAAGGCGGCGGAACTGGCCGACAAGCATGGCTGGTTCCTGGCCCGCCAGTTCGAAAACCCCGCCAATCCCGCCTACCACCGCAACACCACGGGTCCTGAGATCCTGCGCGATTTCGCCGGGCGGCGCCTGGATTATTTCGTCAGTGGCTGGGGCACCGGCGGGACGCTGACCGGGGCCGGCCAGATGATCCGCCTGGCGCGCCCCGAGGTGCAGATCGTCGCCACCGAGCCGGCGGCCGCGGCGATGCTCTCCGGGCAGCCGTTTGCACCGCACAAGATCCAGGGCTGGACGCCGGACTTCCTGCCCGCGGTGCTCGACCGCGAAGTGGCGCACCGTGTCGTCCCGGTGACGGATGCGGAAGCCATTGACGCCTCGCGCAAGCTGGCGCGCAACGAAGGCATTTTCTGTGGTATCTCCTCGGGTGGAACCTTCGCCGCGGCGCTCAAGGTCGCCGCCGAGGCCAAGCCCGGCTCCGTCGTCCTCGCCATGCTGCCGGACACGGGGGAACGCTACCTGTCCACACCGCTGTTCGAGGGGATCCCGGAGGGCGGGGACACAGACTTATGAGATCGGCCGCCACCGGCATGTCCGCACCGCACGCGAATCCGACAGAGCCCGACGCGCGCCGCTACGCGCGGCTGCCGGAGGCGTTCGCAATGTGGCGCGGCGGCACGCTGCACGGCGGGCACGTGGCCTACGAGACCTGGGGCCGGTTGAACCGTGCACGCGACAACGCGGTGCTGTTGTTCACCGGCATGTCACCGCCGGCGCACGCGGCAGCCTCGCCGGAAAATCCGCGTGAGGGCTGGTGGCAGCGCATGATCGGACCCGGACTGGCGCTGGACACCGAGCGCTACTTCGTCGTCTGTGTCAATTCCCTCGGCAGCTGCTTCGGCTCGACCGGGCCGGCCTCGATCGATCCGGCAACGGGCGAGCCGTACCGCCTCACCTTCCCCGACCTCGCGCTCGAGGATATCGCTCGCGCCGGACACGAACTGGTGCGTTCGCTCGGCATCCTGCGGCTCGATACGGTGATCGGCCCTTCCCTCGGCGGAATGGTCGTGCTGGCCTATGCCGCCCTGTTCCCGGGCGCCGCGCGGCGCCTGGTCAGCATCTCCGGCACGGCCGCCGCCTCACCGTTCGCGATTGCGCTGCGCTCGATCCAGCGCGAGGCGGTGACGTCCGATCCGGCTTGGCGCAACGGCCAGTACAGCCCCGAGCATCCCCCGGCCACCGGGCTGCGCCTGGCGCGCAAGCTCGGCACGGTCACCTACCGCTCCGCCGCCGAGTGGGCCGAGCGCTTCGACCGCCAGCCCATCCGCGCGGATCTGAGCGGCAGCACCCCGTTCGGCGCGGAATTCGCGGTTCAGGGGTACCTCGAGGTCCAGGCGAGCCGCTGGGTGAACGCGTTCGACGCGAACTGCTACCTCTACCTGTCGCGCGCCATGGACCGGTTCGATCTGTCCGCCCACGGCGATCCCCGCGTGGTGCTGCGCCGCGCCGATCTGGCAGAGGCGCTGATCATCGGCGTCGAGTCCGACATGCTGTTCGCCATCGCCGAGCAGCGCTCACTCGCCGAGGCCTTCCAAGCGAGCGGCACCGCGACCCAATTCGCCCCCCTGCCCTGCATCGAGGGACACGATGCGTTCCTCGTGGACACCGAGCGCTTCGGGCGCCTCATCGGGGGTTTCCTCGCCGGCTGAGCGACGGACCGGTCGGCAGCCCTTCTCGGCACAGACTAAGTTCAATGGCGTGCCGCACGGCGCGGGCCGAGGCATAATGGGTCACGCCATTGGCGGACAAAAACCCAGGCACAGGGCGAAACACAACGTGGAACGTCGGCTGCATACCCGGCATCGCGCCCGCACCATCGTTTTCATCAGCCTGCCCGGAGGCTGCCGCAGGCTCTGCAAGGCCGTCAATCTCAGCGCCACCGGCGTGTTCATCGAAACCACCGATCTCGGCCTGCGCAAGGGACAGCAGGTCGTGCTGTCCTTCGCCATCAACCTCGGAGCGGTCACGAAGGTGCACCGGCGGACGGCGATCGTCGCCCACGTCTCGCGCGGCGGCACCGGGCTGATGATGGAAAGCTACAGCGCCGCGGCGCGCACCGGCTGAAGTGCTTGGGCGCCGGCGCGGCGCCATGTCCGAAAACAGCGAGTTTGCCTCACCTCCGTGGCGTATCGTCGCGCCCATGGACAGGGGATTGCCGTACGAACGGGCGGTGCTGGAGCGGGCCCGCCGCAGCCGCGATGCTCGCTTCGACGGCCGCTTCTATCTCGCCGTCGCCTCCACCGGCATCTACTGCCGGCCCATCTGTCCGGCGGCCCCGGCGGCGCACAGCCGCAATGTCCGCTACTTCGCGACGGCCGCAGGGGCCCAGGAAGCCGGTTTCAGGCCCTGCCTGCGCTGCCGGCCGGAGAGCGCGCCGGGCACGCCGGCCTGGTCCGGTACCTCGGCGGTGGTGCGCCGGGCGCTGCGGCTCATCCAGGACGGAGCGCTCGACGAAGCAACGGTGCCGCAGCTGGCCGCGCGCCTGGGACTCGGCGCCCGGCAGCTTGACCGGCTGTTCGCCCTGCACGTGGGCGCCTCCCCGCTCGCGCTCGCGCAAACTCGCCGGCTGCATTTCGCCAAACGCCTGATCGACGGCAGCGCGCTGCCCATGACGCAGATCGCGCTGGCGGCCGGATATTCCAGCCTGCGCCGCTTCAATGACGCGCTGCGTGCGGCCTACGGCTGCGCGCCGCGCGAGCTGCGTCGCCAACGCCCCTCGGACCTGCCTCGCACGGCTGCGGACGAGGTCAGCCTGACGCTCGCCTACCGACCGCCATACGATTGGCCGCGACTCAGCGCGTTCCTGCGGCTGCGGGCCGTCCCGGGTGTCGAGACGTTCGAGAACGATGCGTATCTGCGGGTGATCCGCGCGGGCGATGGACCTGCGGTGATCCGGGTAGCGCCGCTAGCCGCTCGAGACGCGCTCGAGTTGCGCGTGCGCGGCGCGCCGGCCCCGGCGCTGTTCCCGATCGCCGCGGCGATCCGACGCATGTTCGATCTGGCGGCCGATCCCGCGCAGATCGCCCGCGACCTGGGCGTCGACCGGCAGCTGCGCCCCTGGCTGCGCCTGCGCCCCGGACTGCGCATTCCGGGTGCCTGGGACCCGTTCGAGTGCGCCGTGCGTGCCGTGCTCGGTCAACAGGTCAGCGTCGCCGCAGCCCGCACGCTGGCAGCGCGGCTCGTGCAGCGCCTCGGCGAATCGGTCGATACGGCGGTGCCCGGGCTCAGCCGGTCGTTTCCGACGCCACAGGCGGTCGCGGAAGGTAATCTGGACGGCCTCGGGATCACCGGTTCGCGGGTTGCGGCACTGCGCGCCCTCGCGCAAGCGGTAGCCGCCGGCCGCATCGAGTTCGACTCCGGCGGCGAGACGCTCACCGCGCAGCTGATCGCGCTCGGCGGCTTCGGCGCCTGGAGCGCCCAGTACGTCGCGCTGCGCGCGCTCGCCGAGCCCGACGCATTCCCGCACGGCGACCTGGTGCTGCGGCGCATGGCGGGGGGAGCGGCCGGGGCGCTGACGGCGCGCGAGCTCGAGCGACGGGCTGAATCCTGGCGGCCCTGGCGCGGCTACGCGGCGATACACCTGTGGTGCGCGGCCGGCGAGGCGCAAGCGCGATGAGTCGGACCGGCAGACGGCGATCGACGGACGAGGCGGGAGGCACGATGGCGCACGCGACCGAGACACTTTACTGGCACGAGTTCGACACACCGATCGGGGTGCTGCTGCTCGCCGGCGATGGCGAACGGCTGACCCGGGTGCACTTCCAGTCCGGCCCGCAGCCCCTGCAGCCGCCGCCCGCATGGGCCGCCTCAGCCGCGCCTTTCGCGGTGGCGATCGAGCAGCTGAGAGCCTATTTTGCCGGTACACGCCGCAGCTTTGAGCTGCCGCTCGCACCCGAGGGCACGCCGTTCCAGCAGCGCGTCTGGCAGGCACTGCGGGCGATCCCGTACGGCGCCACGGCCAGCTATGGCGAAGTGGCGCGGCGTATCGGCAACCCGCACGCCTCGCGCGCGGTCGGGCTCGCCAACGGTCAGAATCCTCTGCCCATCATCGTGCCGTGTCATCGCGTGATCGGCGCCGACGGGGCCCTCACCGGCTTCGGTGGCGGCCTGCCGATCAAGCGTGCACTCCTCGCATTGGAGGGGGCGCTGCCCGACACGGCGCCCGCCCAACGTGCGCTCTGGTCCTGATGCAATCCCTTGATGTCGATGACTGGACGCAGACAGGTCAATGAGATGCTGTAGGCCGCCACCCCTTGATGGAGCCTCCTGGCGAACAACGGGTGGGCGCGGCACTCGAGCCGCGCCCACCGTTGCCCTCAGTCCGACAGCGGCGACTCGCCGGCCGCCTTCAGGCGCGCGTTGAGTTTCGGCAGGTCCACCTGCTTCAGCTCCCGCCATTGCCCGAGTGCGGCATCGAGCTGCCGGGAGAGGATGGCGAATGCCGCACGCGCGTCCGGACTCGGGGCTGCATCGGCACCATCCACCGCGCGCTGCAGGCGCGACAGATCGCCCGAGAGCATCACCAGACTGCGGACATTGCGCGGCGGTCCGGCCCCGAAGGCGGGGCGGTGCTGCGGGAACGGCCACTCACCGGAAATACTGCGCGCCCGGGCGTAAAACGCCGCCACGGCCGCGTGCTCGGCGCCGCTGCCGCTGAGGCGCAGATCGAGCGCGTCGAGCAACCTGACGGCATCCGCCTCGGCCGCAGACGCCCGCAGCTGCGAGCGCTCCACCTGGCGGGCGAGCCGGAACTCGCTCTTGAGCGCCTGCGGGGAGACCTTGATGCGCGGGTCCGGTTTGACCGTAAGCGGCTGGCGATAGGTCACACCGTCGACACTCAACTCCACGGTGTAGCGACCCGGCGGGGCCCACACACCCGGCTGTTGCGGCGCGCCGGCGGCAGCCGGCGCGAGCGCCGCGTAATGCAGATCCCACACCAGCCGGTGCATGCCCGGCTGCGCTGAGGGGATGATGGGCGGCGGCACCCACTCCGGCGCGAACGCGAGCGTCCCGGGATTGGGCGGCGGCACGTGCTCGGCGCTGCTGTAGCGGCGGACGAGGCGTCCGCGCGCATCGCGGATCGTCACGGTGAGCGGCCCCCGAATGCCGGCGGGCAGGAGGTAATCGATGAGCGCGCCATCGGGCGGATTGGCGGCCATCGGCTCATCCTTGGGGAAGGGCGTGCCGGTGAAGCCCGCCGGGCGCAGCCGGATGGCCGGGGCGGGCTTGAACAGCGTCACCGCGCCCGGACGCACCGCCGCCATCTGCCGCAGCGCGCTGATGTCGTCCATGATCCACACCCCGCGGCCATGAGTCGCGAGCACCAGGTCGCCGGCGTGGATTTTCAGGTCGCGCACCGAACTCACGGGCAGATTCTGCTGCAGCGACTGCCAATGCGCCCCGTCGTTGAATGACACGAATACACCGTACTCGGTGCCGGCGTACAGCAGCCCCGGCTCGACCGGGTCCTCGCGCACCACGTTGACGAAGTCGTCCGTCGGGATGCCGGCGGTGATCAGACTCCAGGTCTTGCCGTCGTCGCGCGTCACATAGATGTACGGCCGCTCGTCATCGAGCCGATGCCGGTCGACGGCTAGGTAGGCGGTGCGCCGGTGAAAGTGCGACAGCTCGATGCCGGTCACCTTGGACCAGGCGGTGAGCGCCGGCGGCGTCACGTTCAGCCAATGGACACCACCGTCCGCGGTGCGCCACACCCGGCCGTCGTCGGTTCCGACCCAGATCACCCGATTGCTGAACGCCGAGGGCGCAATCGAGTAAATCACGCCGCGGCGCGCCCCAACGTCGATCGAGTCGCGTGCCGTGACCGCCCCGACGTTCGGCGGCACGCCGGGATCCTTGCGACTCAGGTCCGGGCTGATGCGCCGCCAGTGCAGACCGCCGTCATCGGTGCTGAACAGATACTGATTGCCGAAATACAGCGTCTTGTGATCGTGCGGCGAGAACACCAGCGGCAACGTCCAGTCCGTGCGGTAGTGCGCGTCCGGGTAGGCGAGCGTCGGATCGACGTCGCGTACCTGTCCGGTACGCAGATCGAGCCGGGACACGCTGGTCGTCTCCCCGGTCTCATCGCCGTAAATGATGTTGGGATCACGCGGATCGGGTACGACGTTGCCGTTCTCGCCCCCGGGGGTAATCTCGCGGAACTGCTCGAGCGTGATGCCGTCGCCGCCGGTGGTGCGGCTCGGCAGCGCCATGGCGCCGGAGTCCTGCTGCGACCCGTAGATCCAGTAGGGGAAGCGGTTGTCGACGCTGATGTGATAGATCTGGGCGGTCGGCTGGTTGTACCAGCTGCTCCAGGTCCTGCCACCATCGAGGGTGACCTGCGTGCCCTGGTCGCTACCGAGAATCATCCGCTCGGGATCGGTCGGATCGATCCACAGCTGATGGAAGTCATCGCCGGTCGGGTCGCCCTTCAGCGCGACGAAATGCGCTCCTCCATCGTCGGAGCGCAGCACGATGGTGTTCATCACGTACACGCGCTCGGCGTTGCGCGGGTCGACGGTGAGCGAGCAGAAATACCAGCCGCGCCCGAAAATCCGCGGGTCGCGCGAGACGTGCTGCCAGTGCACGCCGCCGTCCTCGGAGCGATACAACCCACCGCTCTTCCACGAGCCGGCCACGAGTGCGTAGAGCAGATTCGGCTGCGTGGGGGCGACCGCGAGGCCGATGCGGCCGGGGTGCGCCGGGAAGCCGTGCCCGATGACCTGGCTCCAGTGCGTGCCACCGTCGTGCGACACATACAGCCCGGTGCCCGGGCCGTTCGAGGGCGGATAGACGCTCCACGGTGGCCGGCGCGTCTGCCAGAGCGCGGCGTAGAGGGTCTGCGGATCCCCGGGCTTGAACGCCACATCGACCGCACCGGTATTGGCGTTGACGTATAACACCTTCTGCCAGTGCCGGCCGCCGTCGAGCGAACGGAACACGCCCCGTTCGGGATTCGCTCCGTAGGGATGGCCGAGCGCAGCGACGAACACGATGTTGGGGTCGTGGGGATTGACGATGACTCGGGCGATCTGCCGGGTGCCGGCGAGCCCGATGTGGACCCAGTGCTGCCCCCCGTCGGTGGACTTGTACATGCCATCGCCCTGGGCGATGTCCGAGCGCATGTCCGCCTCGCCCGTGCCGACATAGATGACGTTGCTCGCCGAGGGGGCGATCGCCAGCGCGCCGATCGAGCCGACTGGCTCGTGATCGAAGATCGGCCGCCAGGTTCGGCCCGCATCGGCGCTCTTCCACACGCCGCCGTCGACGGCCCCGAAGTAGAAGTCGCGGCCGTTGCCCGGGACCCCGGCGACCGCCAGGACACGCCCGGCGCGGAACGGTCCGATCAGGCGCCAGTGCAGCGCCTGATAATCGCTGCTCGGCACCGCTGCCGGGCCCGGCAGGGTCGAGTCGGCGGCACACGCCACGGCGGCCACGGCCGCCCCCAGGATGAGCATCGCTCCAATACGCACTCGCACGGGCAGCCTCCAGAATCGAGGGGTGAGCTCCGGCACGGTCCGCGGCACGGCCCGGCCAACGCTCCGATGCCGTTGAATCTAACCGTTCGCCGGCCAATTTGCTCGGCGCATCGCACGGGCACACGATCAGGCGAGCAGCCCCGCCGACGAGCCGTGCCGGGCCCTACGGCCGGCTGCTATGCTGGACCGATCCCCACTGCCGTCCCCACGGAGCGATTGCCATGTCCGAGGAACCCCTGGTCACCCATCGCGGCGGCTGCCACTGCGGCCGCGTACGCTTCGAAGTTCTCGCGCCGGCGGTGGTGAGCGTCTCGGAGTGCAACTGCTCGATCTGCAGCAAGACGGGCTATCTGCATCTGGTCGTGCGCGCCGAGCATTTCCGGCTGCTTTCCGGCGAGGACGTGCTCACCACCTACACGTTCAACACCGGCACGGCCCGCCACCGCTTCTGCTCGATCTGCGGCATCAAATCGTTCTATGTGCCGCGCTCGCATCCCGACGGGTTCAGCGTCAATGCCCGCTGCCTCGACGAAGGCACGGTGCGCGAGATGACCCTCACGCAGACCGACGGGCGCAACTGGGAGCGCTTCTTCCCGGCCGGTCGCGGTTCCTTCGACCGCTGAGCGCGAAGGGGCCGACGCGCAAGCGCGGCCCCCGTTCGGGACTCAGTAGCGGTCGCGTGCCCAGTGACCGCCGGCCAGGTGCCAGCCGCGCCGTCCGTGCACCCAACGGCGCGGCAGCCAATGGAACCCTGGCCGGGGCGCCGCCCAATGGCCGCGGACCCACAGATAGCCGCGCGGCTCCCAGCGCCAGTACCCACCGATCCAGAAATAGCCCGGGTAAGGCGGCGCTCCGTAGTACTCGACACGCGGCGGCGGCGGAGCCACGACGGCCACCGGGCCGTAGTAGCGGCCCGGCGGCGCCACGACGCAGCCACTGAGCGCCAGGGAGACACCGAGCGCGCTCGCCGCACAGGCCGCCCGCAGATGAGACCGTGTCATGCACACCTCTTGTTCTTGGCGATTGACCCGTACAACGCGGCAGCGCCTCGCCGGTGTACAACCTGTGGACGCAGAGCCCGGTGAGATCACCTGCGCTTGCAGCCACCCGGCCGGCCCGGCACAGTGGTCCGGACCGCCCCCTTCCCGGGAGACCGCCGTGTCCATCGTCTATGCCCATGAGCCCGAGCTCACCGCCGAGGCGTTTCGCGACGTACTGGTCGCCTCGACCCTGGGCGAGCGCCGGCCGGTGGAGGATCTTGAGCGGCTGCAACGCATGCTGCGCCAGGCCGACCTGGTGGTGACGGCGCGGGAGGGCGAGCGCCTCGTCGGGATCTCGCGCGCGCTGACCGACTTTTCGTACTGCTGTTATCTATCTGACCTGGCGGTGGACGCCGCCTATCAGCGTCAGGGGATCGGCCGGCGGCTGATTGCCGAGACGCAGGCGCTCGCCGGCCCGCAGACGACCCTCATCCTGCTCGCCGCGCCGAAGGCGCAGGGCTATTACCCGAAAATCGGAATGGTTGCGCACCCGTCCTGCTGGGTGCTGCCGCGCGCCTAGTGAGGTGCTGCGGCCGCGGAGCCGAACGCCCCGCGGCCGCCATTCGTGCGATCAGTGAAACGCGTGAGTCACGACGTCGAATACGACGCCGGTCGCAATTGCCGCCAGAACGGCGTTGTTGTCGACCCGTACCCAGTAGTACCCGGGCGGCGGCGGCGCCAGGTGATAGTAGGCCGCGTCCGGAACGATGTACGCCGGTGCCCGGAACGCAATCGGCAGCCGCTCGCCGCGCCGCCAGGGTTGGTAGTAGTAGCCGGGCGGACGCCGGTACGCCCCGTCGTCGAAGTCGCGCCCGCGACGATCCCGCCAATCCCCGCGGTCATCACCGTGCCAGTCGCGACGATCACGCCAGTCGCCGCGGTGATCCTCCCCGCGCCAGTCGCGACGATCGCGTCCATCTCCCCGGCGATCCTCGCCGCCGCGCCAGTCTCGATGGTCGCCTCGATCACCGTGGTCCTCGTGGCGCCACCCGTGATGGTCGCCTTCGTGCGGCGGGTCTGCAAAGACCAGGGGACTGACCAGCCAGGACAGCAGCATCACCGCAATGATCGAGCGCTTCATCGAAATCTCCCATCGCGCGGCCCCGAGCCGCATGCTCAGGATCGCGCGCCCTGCCTGAGCGCAAGCTGAACGAAGTCGAGTCCGCCCGGAACCGATCTCGGGCGGATCGAATCTCAGGGTGAGGCCTTCTGCAGCTGCGCTGCGCGCGCCTTGATCATTTGACGTAATTCGGGAATGTGCGCCCGGGCGATCTGCTGCCCGAGCAGGGCGCCCTGGGTCGCCAGCATGGGCAACTCCCGGATGGCCTTTTTCCCGGTCGGCGTCTGGTAGAACCGGATCAGATCCTCAAGCTCCGAACGGGTGAACGCCACGGCATACAGCCGCGCGAACTTCGGCCCCACCTGCTGCCACGCGAGGGTCTTCTCGGCCCACTGCATCATGACATCGCGGTACGGGCCCATCATCGGATTGGACTGGATCATGGCATTGACCATGGCGCCCGCCGAAGCCACGGCGACCTTCTGCGCATTCAGTACCTGCAGCAGTTGCGTGGCGGCCTGCAGTCGGGCCGGGGAAGGGCTGGAGTCCTTGACGGGGCTATCGGCCGCGAACGCCTGTCCCACGCACAGGCAGGCAACCATGAGTGTCACGAGCGACTTCATTATCCTTCTCCCGCGACCGCGGTCGCGCAGTTCTTGGGGCTGCAATCGCCACCGGGAACATAGCACGGCCGCCCAGACCGGCGCACCCTGCCGGCCGTCGGATTCGAATGCCGCTGGCGGTGGCTCCCGCGGATCACCGGGAACGCGGCTGTGCAGCGCCCTGTCGCGCACGTCCCGGCAGGTCGTGCGCGGTGCGCCGGTCTCTACCCGACAGCGGCGCCAGCGCTGCGGCAGCGAATCAGCCGATCCACGCTCAGAGGACTCTCACCGCCTCGCGAACGCGTCATTGAACGGGCGCGCATAGGCGTCGTTACTCGTCAGACTGGGTAACCCGAGCGCCGCCTCAATGACGCGCGCCGTGCTGTAGTGATCGTATCGACGGGGACTGACATAGCCGGCTCTGACGGTGTGCCGGGAGCCGACCACGAGGGTCGCGACGTGATCGTTCCTGAGCGTGTTGGACTCATCCCAGGTGATGATGAGCAGGCTCTTCTGATCGCGCCACGCCGCCGAGCGGAACAGCGGCGCGAGCGTGTTGCGTAGCCACGCGTCCTGGACTCGCAGGCTCTGCGGAGAGCCGTTGCCCGAGGCTTCGCCGTCCTCGTAGTCATCGGCCGCGAGCCAGGCAAACGCGGGCGTGGTGGCAGCGCGGCGCAGATCGGCGAACCAGTCGCGCAACGGCAACAGATGAGCCCGGCAGCGGACCGCGTTGGCGCGGATGTCAGTGAAATTGAAGAACGGCGCATCGTCCGGCTCGTAATACTTGTCGTAGTGCGTGGTGGTGTTGCACGGCACGCCCATGCCCTGCTCGTAGACTTTCCAGGATTTGCCGGCCGACTCGAGCAGATCACCCAGATTGCGCGCGGCGATGTGGATGTTCGGGAAGTACTGCCCGCCCGTGACGAAGGTGTCCCCGCCGGCGATGGCGAGGTAGTTCTCGTCGCTCGGGTGATAGACCGCCTGGTAGTTCGCCAGCAGAGTTCCGCGCGCGGCGAGCGCATTGAGGTACGGCGCGTCCTTCTGGTCGCCGATGATCTGCCGGAAGTCGGTGTTCTCCATCATGATCAGAAACACGTGATCGAAGCGTGGCACGCGCGCGCGCGGTGGCTCGGGCGGCGGGATGTTCATGCGCGGCCGTACCGCGAGGCGCATCGCCCCGACATAGCTGGCCGCGCCGCCCGTGCGGCCGCTGAGCCTCAGCGTCAGCCGCAGCGCGACGGCACCACGGGGGACGGCGCCACGCCGGCTGCGTTGCACGAAGCGGACGGGAGTCGCCTGTGTCGACCCACTGTGGGGTCCTTGCAGGGTGAACGGCGATCCCATTGGGGCGCCCGATGGGCCGAGAAAGACCCCGGTGAGGCGCGGCACCGCCGTGCTCCGGCCCGAGGCTCCTAACCAAGCCGATGCCGCAAAGTGCATCGAGGCTGGCGCGGCGTGCGGGAAGCGAAGGGTCCGTTCGAGAGTGCTCGCTCCCCACGGTCCGCTTGCCACGATGACCCGCGGGGAGCGCTGCGCGGGCCACGAGGCGCGCAGCGCGTTGGCGCAGAGCAGCGTGGGACTGCCCGCACGGATCAGCCAGCCGGGCACCGTGCTCGCGGCTTGCCGATCCGTAGTGCAACGAAAGTCCGGCGCGAAAGCGAGGGGATTCGGGATGGCCGCCTGCGCCGTGCCGCCTGCGATCGCCATCACCGCGAGCATCGCTGGCAGCATCCGGCACCGGGCTTGACCGTGCGCTGCAGTGGGCGCGCTCGAGCGAACGGCGCAGGCCGAATCGGTTGCGGGAACCAAACGCATGAATTCGCGACTCCTCTGGCAGTTCACCGACGCTCGCTCGCAGCGACCCGGGCCGATCGCAGTGCGACTCCCGCCGCATGGATCAGTCGGGTATACGCCTCAAGGGTACCGCGAAACGGCTGCAGGCACAGACTGTCACGGCGCGTCGGTCACTCCTCCGGTGGCGCGCAGCGGATCACGGATACCCCGGCACCGGCTCATCGATGAGCGTCTGCACGCCCCATGCGCCTTCGCCATAACGGATCAGTCTCGAGCCGACGGAAATTGCGACGACCGCATGGGTGCAGTATTTTGGTTCCGGTCGCACGGTCTGCATGCGACTCAACAGAACGCGCATCGGTCGCGCGATGAGCCTTGTCCTGCTTCAAGTATCGTCATGACGCACCAGGCCAGCACGGTTCTGCTCAAGCGGTTGAATGTCCGACTCCCGATCCTGCAGGCGCCGATGGCGGGCGTGTCTTCCCCGGCCATGGCGGCTGCGGTCTGCGAAGCAGGCGGCCTGGGCGCAATTGGTGTGGGTGCCGCCGGCGCGCAGCGGGCAGGAGAGATGATTGCCGCGGTTCGCCAGCGCAGCGCCGGCGCCCTGAACGTCAACGTCTTCGTCCATCGGCCCGCCACCGCGGACGAGCACCGCGAGGCGGCCTGGATCGAGCGTCTGCGGCCGCGCTTCGCGGAATTCGGCACCGAGCCCCCGGCGCGGCTACGGGAAATCTATACAAGCTTCGCCACGGACGATGCGATGCTGGGCATGTTGATCGAGATGCGCCCCGCGGTCGTCAGCCTGCACTTCGGCCTGCCGGACGCCGCGCGGCTGCAGGCGCTGCGCGATGCGGGCATCGTGCTACTGGCGACGGCGACCAGTCTCGCCGAAGCGTATCAGGCGGCCGCGGCAGGCGTGGATGCCATCGTGGCGCAGGGCTATGAGGCGGGCGGACACCGCGGCGTGTTCGATCCGCAGGCGCGGGACGAGCAGTTGGGCACGCTGGCGCTGACTCGCCTACTGGTCACCCAGATCGATCTGCCGATCATCGCCGCCGGCGGCATCATGGATGGCCACGGCATCCGTGCGGCGCTGGCGCTGGGTGCCGCCGCGGCCCAACTCGGAACCGCTTACATCGCAACCGACGAGAGCCTCGCGGACGAGGGCTATCGCGCGGCGCTGTTCAGCCCGGCTGCGCACCACACGGTGATGACCCGGGTGATCTCTGGTCGGCCGGCGCGCAGCCTGGGCAATCGTTTCACAACGCTCGGCGCACAGGTCGGTGCCGAGGCAATCCCGGACTATCCGATCGCCTACGACCTCGGCAAGGCCTTGCACGCCGCCGCCGCGAAGCAGGGTGAGTTTGGCTATGGCGCCCAGTGGG
>JAKAZL010000008.1 GCA_021815925.1 Pseudomonadota bacterium
ATCGCAACCAGGGCACCGACTACGGCCGGGTGCTCGCCGGCATTCAGGTGAGCGCCGAGGAGCGCCCCGAGTTCCTGCAGCATCTGAACGAGCTGCACTACGAGTACGCGGACGAGACCGCCAATCCAGCCTACCGGATATTCCTCGGCGCCTGATCTGCAACCGGTCCCGGGCGGCCGGACGCATCGCCCGGCGCCTCATCCGTGAATATAACTCTCGAGCTGCTCAATGGTGCGCCGCTGCTCCTCGATCAGAGACTTCACGAGGTCCCCGATCGACACAACGCCGATCACTCGGCCGCCGTCCACCACCGGCAGGTGGCGAATGCGCCGCTCGGTCATCAGAACCATGCACTGCTGAACAGTAGTCTCAGGCGTGACCGTGAGCACCGGCGAGCTCATGATCTGCGCGACCGGCGTGTCCGCGGACGCCCGCCCACGCAGCACGACCTTGCGGGCGTAGTCGCGCTCCGAGACGATCCCGGCCAGCGCACCGGCGCTCATCACGAGCAGCGCGCCGACGCCGTGCTCGGCCATGGCGCGCACCGCCTCGATAACCGGCGCATCCGGCGCAATACTGAACAGCGTGGCGGGCTTGCTCGCGAGCAGGTGGCGTACGTGAGTCATGTCAGCCTCCACTGCGGCACGACGCGGCGTGCCGTGACGGGATACTGGGCTGAGCGTACGCCTAGCGGGGAGCGACCGCCACTGTCATGTTGACGCTGGCGTTCACCGGAATCGTCCCCGACTCGATCGGCGTCGGGGATCCGGGACGAGCGACCGGGATGGCCTGCTGATACAGCCGGGGACCGCCGGGGCCGGACCACGCCCGGCCCGCTCCGCCCGACTCGACCGATACGATGCGCACGACCCTGAGCCCGAGCGCCGCCGCAAGCGCGCCGGCCTCCTCCCGGGCCCGATGCGCCGCGCGGGCCAGGGCGCGCAACCGGACGGCCTGCGGATGGCGCAGGGCAAAGCGCAGGTCCTGCTGCAGGTTGGCGCCCGCTCCGTTCGCCGCGTCGATCACGGCGGCGATGCGCCCGAGATCATCCAGTCGCACCTGGACCTGGTTGGTCACCGCGTAGCCGGTCGGCGTTGGCGGCTTGCCGTCGCTGTGGTACTGGTACTGCGGCGCCAGGGTGTAGCCCGTCGTCGTCAGCTGTGCGCCGGGGCCGCTGGCCTTGCGCACCGCGCCGATCACCCGAGCGAGGCGGGTGGCGTTGTCCGCGGCCGCGACGTTGGGGCTGGGCGCGACGGTCCTGACACCGACATCAATGTAGACGCGGTCCGGGGCACGGGAGACGGTCGCCTCGGCACTGACGCGCACGATCGCGGGGGCAGGGCCGCCCGGGAGCGTCTTGGCGAAGGCCAGCGCCGGCACGAGAACCAGAGCGGGAAGGATCAGGTGTTTCATGACCGAGTACTCCGTTGCTCCGCAGGGAAATCGCTGCCACGCGGCTCAACCGAGCAGCTTCTCGCGCCGGTACAGCCGGCCGGCGAGAATCATCAGCGCGACGCCCAGTGCGAGCGTGACAGTTACTGAAATGGCGGTATCGAGTCTCGGCAGCGGCTGGGCCCGCAGCAGGCTCATGATGATGAAATGCTGACTGAGCGAGGGCACCGCCATCAGTGCCGGACGCGGCCGCAACCCGAGAATGTTGGCGAAGATGAGCGGCAGCGTCGGCACGAGCAGCACCAGTCCGACGTAGGTCTGCGCTTCCCGGTAGCTGCGCGTGTAGGAGGCGACGAGCGTCATCAGCGCCGCCCCCACCGGGATCAGCGGCAGACAGCCGAGCACGATGCCCGCGGCGACGGCGGGACCGAAATTCACGCTCATGCCGAGCCGGTCGAGGCCGATGTGCCGCAGCGCGAAGGAGAACGCGCCGACGGTCAGAATGAGCGATACGCCCATCACCGCGCAGGCCGCGAGCATTTTGCCGTACACGAGCTGTTCGCGCTTGACCGGCATCGTCAGCAGCGGCTCGAGCGAGCCGCGCTCGCGCTCCCCGGCGGTGGTATCGATCGCGATGTACAGACCGCTCATGAGCATGGTGAACAGGATCGCGTAGCTCAGCATACCGAGGACGAGCGCTGCGCGGCTCTGGGGGGTGGAGATGTCGATCGGATGCAGCGCGATCGGCGCGAGCAGCTGCGGATCGAGACCGCGCGCCACCAGGCGCAACCGCGCGATCGCCCCGCCATACATGGCGATCAACGCGCTCAGACGCTGCACGTGGGCCTGGACCGCGCGGTTGGATTCATCGGCATACAGTCGCAGCGGGGCGGGCCGGCCGGCAGCGAGCCGCGCGCCGAAGTCGCGCGGCACATACAGCAGCGGTCCGTGCGAGCGCTCGACCCGGCGACGCGCCTGGTCGCGGTCGGCCCGCACCGGCTCGATCCGCACGCCGTACTGACCCAGGAAAGCCACCAGCCGCGGCGCGCGCCGCGCGTGCGCAACCTCGAGCGTGATGGGTCGGTCGCTCGGGGCACCGCCGTGGCGAATGGCCAGCGACAGCACCACACCGATCAGCGCGGGCATCAGCAGCGGACCGAGCACCAGTGTTGCGATCAGTGAGCGCCGATCGCGCAGCGTCTCGCCGAATTCCTTGCGGAATACCCGCCACACCGCCGTCACGTGGAGGTCCCTTCGCGCTCCAGGCCCACCAGCCGCACGAACGCCTCCTCCAGCGAGGGGGTGTCGGCGCGCACCTTGAGCTCCTCCGGCGTCGCCTGCACGAGCACCGTGCCACCAGCGATCACGATCAGCTCGTCACACAGCGCCGCGACCTCCTGCATGACATGACTCGAGAACAGGATGCAGTGCCCCTCGGAGCGCAGCTCGACGAGAATGCGGCGCAGCGTGCGCACGGCCATGACGTCGAGTCCGTTGGTCGGCTCATCGAGCAGAACATTGCGCGGCTCGTGCACCAGTGCCCGCGCCAGCGCGGTCTTGACGCGCTGTCCCTGCGAGAACCCCTTGGCCGCCCGGTCGGCGAACGCATCCATCTCCAGACGGCGGATCAGCTCGGCGGTTCGTGCGCGCCGCACGCGGCGCGCAAGCCCCTGGAGCGCGCCGAAGTACTCGATGTTCTCGCGCGCGGTAAGGTTCGGATACAACCCCGCGCCATGCGGCAGCACTCCCATGTGGCGGCGGGCCTCGAGGGGCTCGCCGAGAATGCTGATCCCGTCGATCCAGGCCTCGCCCCCGTCGGGCGCAAGCACCGTGTAGAGCATGCGCAGCGTCGTGGACTTGCCCGCCCCGTTCGGGCCGAGCAGGCCCGTGATGCGTCCGTCGGCGGCCCGCAAGGTCACCCCGCCGACCGCCGTGACGGTGCCGAACCGCTTGATCAATCCCTGCGCCTCGATCATGCCGGCATGCCCCTCACGGCCCCGGTCCGTTCAGGGTGAGGAAGAACGGCATCGGCTGCAGCGCCTGGATACACCCGGTGTCCAGACCCGCGACCGAGGCGCGCACGATGAACTGCGCCATGATCCGGTCCATGCACGGATCGAGCAGCTGCCCGTGGCCGAACCGCGGAACCACGACGCTCAGGCTGTTCGGATAGCCGCGTGCGGCCTCAGCCGCATAGCGGGGCGGCGTGATCGGATCGTCGCCCCCGGACAGCAGCAGCACGGGAACGTCCGAGTGCAGCGGCGCGTGAAACGCCACCCCGACCGGTCCCTTGGGCCAGAGCGCGCACACCGTCTGCAACTCGCGCAACGGGGCCGTGCCGAGGAACGTGCTGCGCATCTCGGTGCGCTGCGCGGCGGTGACCCGGTAGAAGGGCACGTCCTCGGAGCAGACCACGGTGTTGTTCATGCCGACGGCGACCGCGCCGCTGTACAGCCGGTCGATCAGCAGAAACTGCCCGGCGAGCGGGGCGTAGTTGCCGTCGGTCGCAGCATGCAGATCCAGCGGCAGCAACGCGGCGAGCGCCGGGGTATAGCTGGCGAGCCGCAGCACCTGCCCGAACTGGTAGCTCGTCAGGCGCATCCGTACGGGGGTCCCACGGGTCGGATCGGACACGGTGAGGGCGACAGGGTGCGCGGCGAGCGCGGCGCTCACCTGCGCGTAGTCGCGCAGTGGATCGCCGAAGCGGGCCCGGCACGAGGCCGCCGCGGCACACGCGGCGAGGATGCGCTCAAGCGCCTGCTGCGCACTGATGGCGCTCATTGCGCCGATGGGCAGCTGCGGCGGCACCACCCCATCGAGGATCATGCTGCGCACGCGCGCGGGAAAGCGGCGCAGGTATTCCTGCGCCACCACCGTGCCGTAGGAGGAGCCGTACAGATCGATCTGCCGGTAGCCGAGCGCGGCTCGCACGCGGTCCAGATCATCGACGGCCAGATCCGTGGTGTAGTAGCGGACGTGCGCGTGGGTGCGCAGGTGCGCCAGGCACTGCTCGGCCTGCCGGGCGATCTCGGCGCTCGTCGGCGGTCCGGCATCGGTGCCGCGTGCATGCCCGTGCGGGCACGTGAGCGCATTGGATCCGCCGGTACCGCGCTGGTCGACCAGGACGATGTCCCGATCGCGGTGGATCAGGGCAAAGGCGCTCGCCACGCTGGCGTAGAAGGTGCCCGCCGCCTCACCGGGCCCTCCCGCCAGCACGAACAACGGATCGGGACGGGCCACGGTGCTCACCGCCGGCACGACCGCCACCGCGAGGCGGATCTGCCGCCCGCGGGGATCGGCGGGATTCTCCGCGACGGGCAGTCTGCCGCACTCGGCCTTGACCAGTTGCAGCGCATCGCTCGAGCGCAGCGTGCAGGGCGCGAGCGCCAGGCGCCGCGCCGGCGCGGCGCGGCCGGCGACTGCCGCGCTCGGTGCCAGCGCCAGCGCGAGAAGCACTAGGGATGCTGCGGTCCGCCTCACGGTTACGCATCATAAAGCAAGGCTCCCCGGCGCGCCGTTTGGGCCGGGCCCCGGGGGTGCACTACACTATGCCGATGCGATTCGCTCATTCGTACGACGTCATCGTCATTGGCGGCGGGCACGCCGGGACCGAGGCAGCCCTCGCGGCCGCGCGGATGGGCGCGCGTACGCTGCTGCTCACCCAGAACGTCGAGACGGTCGGGCAGATGAGCTGCAATCCAGCCATTGGCGGCATCGGCAAGGGCCACCTGGTGCGGGAGATCGACGCCCTCGGAGGTGCAATGGCCCGCGCGACCGACCGCGCCGGCATCCAGTTCCGCACCCTGAACGGCAGCAAGGGACCGGCCGTGCGCGCCACCCGGGCGCAGGCCGACCGCCAGCTCTACAAGCGCGCGATCCGTGCGCTGCTCGAGGCCGAACCGCGCCTGTCGGTGTTCCAGCAGGAGGTGGCCGACCTGCTCGTCGAGGGCCAGAGCGTGCGCGGCGCCCTTACCGTGAGCGGCATCCTGTTCGAGGCGCCCCGCGTGGTGCTGACGGTGGGGACATTCCTCGGCGGTCGGATCCATGTCGGTCTCGACAACCATGCCGGTGGGCGCGCCGGCGATCCGCCGTCGAACCGCCTCGCCGCCCGCCTGCGGGAGCTGCCGCTGCGGGTGGGCCGGCTGAAGACCGGCACGCCACCGCGCCTCGACGGGCGCACCCTCGATTATTCACGCATGACGGTGCAGGAGAGCGACGATCCGCTGCCGGTCTTCTCCTTCCTCGGCCACACCGCCGAGCACCCGCGCCAGATCGCCTGCCACATCACGCACACCACCGAGCGCACGCACGAGATCATCCGCGCGGCGAGCGACCGCTCACCGCTGTTCACCGGCGCCATCGAGGGGATCGGACCGCGCTACTGCCCGTCGATCGAAGACAAGGTGGTGCGCTTCGCCGAGCGCAGCTCGCATCAGATTTTCGTCGAGCCCGAGGGCCTCGACACGCACGAGATCTATCCCAACGGAATCTCCACCAGCCTGCCGTACGACGTGCAGGTCGCGCTCGTGCGGAGCATTCCGGGGTTCGAGCAGGCGCATCTGACGCGGCCGGGCTACGCCATCGAATACGACTACTTCGATCCGCGCGACCTGCGTCCCTCGCTCGAGACCCGGGTGCTCGGCGGGCTGTACTTTGCCGGCCAGATCAACGGCACCACCGGGTACGAAGAGGCGGCGGCCCAGGGCCTGCTTGCCGGCATCAATGCGGCGCTCGCGATGCGCGCCGAGGCGCCCTGGGTCCCGCAGCGCAGCGAGGGGTATCTCGGTGTCCTGGTGGATGACCTGGTTACTCGCGGCACGCGTGAGCCGTACCGGATGTTCACCAGCCGGGCCGAGCATCGCCTGCTGCTGCGCGAGGACAATGCCGACGCCCGCCTGACGCCGATCGGTCGACGCCTGGGCCTGGTCGACGACGAGCGCTGGACACTGTTCGAGCTCAAGCAGCGGCGCATCGAGCGCGAGGTGCAGCGGCTGCGCGCGGTGCGGCTGCGCCCGGACACTGTCGATACCGCCTGGTGCGAGCGGGTCCTCGGCGGGCCGCTCGGCCGCGACGTCTCGGCATTCGAACTGCTGCGCCGTCCGGAAGTCGGTTACGCGACGCTGCTGCAGGTCATCGGCGCGCCCGATGAGGATTCGCCACGCGAGAACGATGGGCGCATCGCCGCACAGCTGCGCACCCAGGTGGAAGCGCTGGCCAAGTATGCCGGCTACATCGAGCGTCAACAGGACGAGATCGACCGCCAGCGCCGCAACGAGGAGACCCGCTTGCCCGATGACATCGATTACGCGGACGTGGCCGGACTGTCGCACGAGGTGCGCGCCCGGCTCTGCGAATACCGGCCGGCAACGGTCGGTCAGGCGGGGCGCGTGCCCGGGGTGACTCCGGCAGCGGTCACGCTGTTGCTGGTGCACCTGAAGAAGCGGGCGCTGGCACAGGGAATCCGCGTCGCATGAGCGCGTTCATCACGCGACTTGAGCGCTGCTGGGCGCAGAGCGACTCGCTGGTGTGCGTCGGGCTCGATCCGGAAATCGAGCGCTTTCCGCGGCACATCGCCGCGCACGCCTCGCCCATCTTCCAGTTCAACAAAGCGATCATCGACGCGACGGCGGACCTGGTGTGCGCCTACAAGCCGCAGTTCGCGCACTACGCCGCATACGAAGCCGAGGATCAGCTACAGCGCACCATCGAGTACATCCACGCCACGTACCCGCGCGTACCGGTGATCCTCGATGCCAAGCGCGGCGACGTCGGCAATACCGCCGAGCGCTATGCCATCGAGGCATTCGAGCGCTATGGAGCGGACGCGGTGACCGTCAATCCCTACCTCGGCACCGATTCGCTCGAGCCCTACCTGACGCATGCGGACCGCGGCGTCATCGTGCTGTGCCGCACCTCCAATCCCGGCGCGCGCGACCTGCAGGACCTCATCGTCGGCGGCTCCGGCCAGCGGCTCTACCACGTCGTGGCGGAACTCGCCGCGCGGCAGTGGAACACACGCGGCAACTGTCTGCTGGTGGTCGGCGCCACCTATCCGCAGGAGCTCGCGCAGGTGCGCCGCATCGTCGGGGACATGCCGCTGCTCGTACCGGGCGTGGGCGCCCAGGGCGGTGATGTCGCCGCAGCGGTGCGCAGCGGCCAGACCGCCGCGGGCGCGGGACTCATCATCAGCTCCTCGCGAGGAATCCTGTACGCCTCCGGGGGCGAGGACTTCGCCGCCGCGGCGCGCAGCGCGACCGAGCGGCTGCGCGAACAAATCAACGCGCATCGCGTTCGCCCGGCACACTGAATGCCCATGGACGGTCGGCTGGTCCGCGGCATCGTGGTCCTGCTTGCGCTCGGCGCGCTCGGCGGGTGCACCGGGCGAGGCGCGCCGGTGGCGCGCACCGCCGCGGACAACGTGCTCCTGCACGGCCTGGATCTCGAGCCGGACTCGCTCGACCCGCAGAAGGCGCGCTCCGTCGAGGCACAGCGCGTGCTGCGGGACATCTGTGAAGGTCTGACGACGCTCGACCGGCACGGTCGCCCGGCTCCAGGGATCGCCACCGGCTGGACGGTCAGCGCCGACGGTAAGACCTACACGTTCATGCTGCGGCACGACGCACGCTGGTCGAGCGGCGCACCGGTGGTGGCGGCGGACTTCGTGGCAGGCCTGCGCCGCCTGGTCGACCCGCACACGGCGTCCGATTACGCCGAAGTCGTGAGCGTCATCCGCCATGCCCCCGGCATCATCGCGGGACGACGAGCGGTCACGACTCTCGGGGTTGCCGACCCGACGCCTTACACCGTGACGATCCGGCTACGCGCGCCGGCGCATTATCTGCCCGCCCTGCTGGCGCATCCGGCGACCTGTCCGGTCGACCCGGCGTTGCTGCAGCGCTATGGCGCCTCGTACGCCCAGCCCGGCCACATGCCCTCCGACGGTGCATTCGTGCTGACCCAATGGGTGCATGGGTCCTACATCGAGCTGACGCGCAACCCGGACTACTGGCGCAATGCCGCCACACGCCTCTCGGGCGTACGCTACGTCATCGCGACCGACGAGAATGCCGAGCTCGAGATGTACCGGGCCGGCGAGCTCGACATCATGGATGTAGTGCCGCGGACTGAGATGGGCTGGATCCGCTCGCACCTTGGCGGACAGCTGCACATCGAGCCGGAACTCGGCACCTACTATTACGGCTTCAATCTGCGCCGTGCGCCGTTCAAGGGCGCGCGCGGCCTGCGCCGGGCGCTCACCCTGGTGATCGATCGGGACAAGCTGACACGCTTCGTGCTGCGCGCCGGTGAGCGGCCCGCCTACAGCTGGGTGCCGCCGGGGACCGACGGCTACCAGGCGCAGGTGCCCGCCTGGAGTCGGCTAGGTATGGCCGCGCGCATCAGCGAAGCGCGGCGCCTGTACGCCGCGGCCGGTTACTCCGCGGCGCACCCGTTGAGCTTCACGCTCGAATACAACACCGGAGAGATTCACGAGGACATCGCGCTCGCGGTCGCCTCCATGTGGCGGGAGGCGCTCGGGGTGCGCGTCCGGTTGCGCCGCGAGGACTTCAGCTCCCTGATGCACGATGTCGAGAGCGGCAAGGCCACCATGTTCCGCTCGAGTTGGATCGGGGACTACAACGATCCGTACACCTTCGCCCAGTACTTCAAGAGCGACTTCGGCATCAACCTGCCGCACTACGATGATCCCGCATACGACCGCCTGGTCGACCGGGCCGAAGCCACGCTCGATCCGACGCGGCGCGCCGCCCTGCTCGAGCAGGCCGAGCGGCTGATGCTGCACGACCAGCCGATCATCCCGCTGTACTTCTACGTCAGCAAGCATCTGGTCCGCCCGCGCGTGACCGGCTGGTACGACAACGTCATGGACGTCACGTACAGCCGGAATCTCGGCCTGCGGGCCGCCGCGCCGTAAACCGGCCGCCGCGCGGCGACTGCTACTTGCGCCAGAACGTGCGCGTGAACAGGACGATGACGCTGAAGATCTCCAGCCGGCCGAGTAGCATCGCCGTGGTGCAGATCCAGATTTGTGGTGTCGACAGGGCGTGCAGATTCCAGGCGGCGTGGCCCGGAAGTCCGTAGGCCGTGTTGTTGATCGAGGCGACGACCACCCGGAATGCCGAGTCGAACCCCATGCCGGTGAGCAGCATGGCGAAGACCAGCAGCGCAACGGCCATGAAATAAAGGAAGATGAACGCCAGCACCGCGTCGGCCACGCGCGCCGGAATCGGCCGGCGGCCGACGCGCGCCGGAACGACGCCGCTCGGGTGCACCAGCAGCTTCAGTTCCCGTTCGGCCTGGCGCGCCAGGACCAGCGTGCGGAACATCTTGATGCCACCGCCAGCCGTGCCGGTGCTGCACACGATGCCGGAGAGCAGCAGCATCCAGATCGGCGCGAACACCGGCCAGCGATTGAAATTTCCGTGTCCGAACGACACCCACCCGGTGGTCGTGGCCATGGAGATGACGTTGAAGGCGGCATAGCGCAGCGACGTGTTGAACGTCGGATAGATGCCGTCGGCGAGCAGCAGCAGCGCGATGCCGCCGACGCTGAGCGACAGGATGATCGCCATCGCCTTGAATTCGGGGTCGTTGCGGTACGGCTTGAGCGTCAACCGGCGCAACGCGACGAAATGCCGGGCGAAATTCATAGAGGCCGCCAGCATCAGCAGCATCAGCACGAATTCCACCGCCGGGGAGTGGAAGTACGCAATGCTGGCGTCGTGCGTCGAGAAACCGCCGAGCGAGACGGCCGAGAAGGCGTGGCAGATCGCATCGAACCACGTCAGACCCGTTACCCGCAGGCCGACGATGCCAGCGGCGGTGAGCAGTACATAGACCAGCCAGACCGAGCGGGCCGCCTCGGTGATGCGCGGCTCGAGCTTCTGGTCCTTGACCGGCCCCGGCGCCTCGGCCTTGTACAGTTCCATGCCGCCGATGCCGAGCAGCGGCATCACGCCCATCGCGACCACGATCACCGCCAGCCCGCCGACCCAGATGAGCGAGCAGCGCCAGAAATTCAGCGATGGCGCCAGGGAATCCAGGCCGGTAAACACCGTCGACCCGGTGGTGGTGAGGCCGGACATCGTCTCGAACAGCGCGCGGGCGAACGTGAGGCCCGGCATCGCCATCATCAGCGGCAGCGTCGCAGCCATGGCGAGCAGGATCCAACCGACTGTCACCAGCATGAAGCCGTCGCGCGGCTTCAGCTCGCGACGGTACTTGAACGTCAGGGCCGCCAGACCCGTGCCGATCGTCGAGGTGAGCGTCGCGCACACGAGGAAGGTCGACCACAGGCCGTCGCCCGTGACGAGCGAGCAGACAATGGGCAGCAGGTAGACCAGGCCGAATGCGGCCAGGATCAACCCCAGGAAGTAGATGATGCCGAGCATGCGGCGCGATGCTAGGGCGCGGTCCGCATGAACAGCCGCTCGACGGTCTCGATGTGCCGGCGGTCCGCCAGAAACAGGATCAGGTGGTCGTTGGTCTGCACCCGCGTGTCGTGATGCGCCATGATCACCTCCTCGCCGCGCACGATCGCGCCGATAGCGGCACCCTCGGGCAACGCAATCTCCTCGACCGTCCGCCCGACCACGCGCGAACTGTGCTCCTCGCCGCGGGCGACCACCTCGATGGCCTCCGCCGCCCCGCGGCGCAGCGAATGCACGCGCACGACATCGCCTCGGCGCACGTGGGCGAGCAGCGCCCCGATGGTGATGACCTGTGGGGTGATGGCGACATCGATGCTGCCGCTCTCGATGAGATCGGCGTACGACGGCCTGTTCACGAGAGCCATGACCTTGCGCGCACCCAGGCGCTTGGCGAGCATGGCCGAGAGGATGTTGGCCTCCTCGGAATTCGTGATGGCGACGAACACATCCGTGCTGTCGATGTTCTCCTCGATCAGCAGCTCCTCGTCGGCAGCATCACCGGCGAGCACGATGGCGTTCTCGAGTTGCTCGGACACGAGCCGCGCCCGGCGGGAATCGTGCTCGATGAGCTTGATCTGCGCACTGCGCTCGAGCGATCGGGCGAGTCGCAGGCCGATGTTGCCGCCGCCGGCGATGAGAATCCGGCGCACGTGCGCCTCTTCGCGCCGCAGCTCGTCGATCACGCGACGCACGTCCTCGCGCGCAGCGAGGAAGAACACTTCGTCGCCGGCCTCGATGACCGTATCGCCTTCCGGCGGCACGATCCGCGCGCCGCGGTAAATTGCCACCACGCGCGCCTCGGTCTTGCCCAGGTGCTCCGGCAGCTCACGCAGACAGTGCCCGACCAGCGCACCGCCCGGCTCGGCGCGCGCTCCGGCTAGGCGCACCTTGCCCGAGGCGAACTCGAGCACCTGCAGCGCTCCGGGATGATGGATCAGTCGCTCGAGATACTCGGTCACGAGCTGCTCGGGGCTGATAAAAACGTCGACCGGGATAGCCGTCTCGCTGAACAGCTGCGGCTGGGAGGTGTACTCGGCCGAGCGGATCCGCGCGATCTTGGTCGGGGTGCGGAACAGCCGGTACGCCACTTCGCAGGCGATCATGTTCACTTCATCGCTGTTGGTCAGCGCCACGAGCAGGTCGGCCTCCGCCGCGCCGGCCGCCTGCAGCACGCTCGGATAGGAGGCGTTGCCGGCGACGGTGTGCACGTCGAGGCGATCCTGCAGGTCGCGCAGCACCTCCTCGTCGCTGTCCACGACCGTGACGTCGTTTGCCTCCTCACGGGAAAAATGCCGCGCAACAGTGCGTCCGACCTGGCCTGCGCCGAGGATGAGTATCTTCATAGCGGTTCCAGATTCGCGTACTGCATGACCAGCCACTTCGTGCCCTGCCGCTCGAAGTTCACCTGCACCCGTGCCTGCGGGCCACTGCCTTCGAGGTCGAGGATCACGCCTTCGCCGAACTTGCCGTGGCGCACGCGCGCTCCGAGCCGGATTCCCGGAATGGGCGGCGTTTCCTCGCGGGGTGCGCGCGGCACATAGCGGGGGCGGCTGACGGGAACCGGCTCGTATCCGAGTTCGCGGGCAAAGCGCCCGGAGGCAACCGGGCGGCTGACCTGCAGGCGTGGGCGGATTTCCTCGAGCAGCTCTTCCGGAGTCTCCTTGATGAAGCGCGACGGCTGACTGAAGCTGTCTATCCCGTGCAGGCGACGCTGTTCGGCGTAGGTGAGGTACAGCTGCTTCATGGCGCGCGTCATGCCGACGTAGCACAGCCGGCGCTCCTCTTCGAGCCCCTCGAGATCGCCGCTCGAGCGCTGGTGTGGAAACAGACCGTCCTCCATCCCGCACAGAAACACGATAGGAAACTCCAGTCCCTTGGCGGTGTGCAGCGTCATCATCTGTACACAATCCTCCCAGGCATCAGCCTGGCCCTCCCCGGATTCGAGCGTCACGTGCGCCAGGAACGCCTCGAGGGGCGGCAGGTCGGAATCGAGACCCTCGCTGTTGAAGCCGCGCGCCGCGCTCACCAGCTCCTCCAGGTTCTCCACGCGCGCCTCGCCGCGCTCGGCCTTGTCACGCTTGTGGAACTCGATCAGACCGCTGGCGGCGAGCATGCGGTCGACCTGCTCGTGCAGCGCCAGTCCGCGCACCTCCTCGGCAAGCCGCTCGATGAGCTCGAGGAAGCCGCGCAGCGCCGTCGAGGCCTTCGGGCCGAGGGCTTCGCCGAGACAGGCGTGCGCCGCCTCCCACAGCGGGCAGCCGGCCTCACGCGCCGCGGAGCGCAGCGTCTCCAGGCTCTTCGCGCCGATGCCGCGGGTCGGCAGGTTCACCACGCGCTCGAACGACGCGTCGTCGCGGCGATTGGCGATCAGACGCAGATAGGCGAGCGCATCCTTGATTTCAGCGCGCTCGAAGAAGCGCAACCCGCCATAGACACGGTACGGCACGCGCGCGGCAAGAAAGGTCTCCTCGAAGACACGCGACTGGGCATTCGAGCGATACAGGATCGCCACGTCGCGGTGCAGCCCACCGTGCGCGACGTGGTCGCGGATGCGCTGGCAGACGAATTCGGCTTCGTCGCGCTCATTGAATGCCGCGTACAACCGGATGGGCTCGCCGTGCTCGCCGCTGGTCCAGAGCGTCTTGCCCAGCCGACCCGAGTTGTTGGCGATCAGGCCGTTGGCGGCCGCCAGAATGGAGCCGGTGGAGCGGTAATTCTGCTCCAGACGGAACAGCTTGACGGCGGGAAAGTCGCGACTGAACTGCTGCAGATTCTCGACACGAGCGCCCCGCCACCCGTAGACCGACTGATCGTCGTCGCCGACAACGAACGGACACCCCTGCGCACCCGCAAGCAGCTTCAGCCATGCATACTGGATGGTGTTGGTATCCTGGAACTCATCGACCAGCACGTGGCGGAAGCGCTGCCGGTAATGCTCCAGGAGAGCGGGCTGGTCGCGCCACACCTCATATGCACGCAGCAGCAGCTCGGCGAAATCAACCACCCCGCTGCGTGCACAGGCATCCTCGTAGAGCGCGTACAGCCGGATCATCTGTGCGCGGATCGGGTCGTTGCCCGCCTTCAGATGCTTGCTGCGGCGGCCTTCATCCTTGTTCGAATTGATGAACCACTGGACCTCGCGCGGCACCCATCGCGTCTCATCGAGCTGCTGCGCCTTGAGCAGCTTCTTGATGAGCCGCTGCTGGTCTTCCGAGTCGATGATCTGGAAGCTCTCGATGAGTCCCGCCTCGTGCCAGTGGCGGCGCAGCAGCCGGTGGGCGATGCCGTGGAAGGTACCGATCCACAGCACCCCGGGCGGCATGCCGAGCAGGCTCTCCACCCGCGCGCGCATCTCGCCGGCCGCCTTGTTGGTGAAGGTAACGGCGAGAATGGCATGCGGGGAGACGCCCTCGGCCTGGATCAACCAGGCGATACGGTGGGTGAGCACCCGCGTCTTGCCGCTGCCGGCACCGGCCAGCACCAGCACCGGGCCAAGCGGCGCGGTGACCGCGGCCCGCTGGGCCGCGTTCAGCCGCTCAAGGATCGGATCGAGACTCATGACCGGCGCATTCTACTACCAGCGGTTGCGCAGCTCGCGCAGTCGCAGGAACACCGTGCGCGCGTCGGGTCTGGGCTCAAGGGCCGGAAACGCTTCGCGCAGCCGCTCGATCACGGCCGGGCTGTCTAAGCGCAGAAATGTGTTGATGCGTCGCTCGTCGGCCAGTGTCGTGACGGGCGCAGCGGCAGGATCGCTCGCACGGACGCTCGCGAGCAACCTCTCGGCGTGCGGATTGCCCGGTTCTCGATCCAGCGTGAACTCCAGGTTGCGCACGAGGTATTCGTGGCCCGGAAACACCCGTGTCGCATCCGCCAGGCGCGCGAGCAGGCGGCTGAAGGTCTCGTAAAGCCGCTCAGGATCGCCGCCGTTGTGGCAGTTGCCGGCACCGGCATTGAACAGAGTATCGCCACTGAACAGCGCCGGCTGCTCACTCTGTGCGAGCAGACACACGTGTGCGAGCGTATGGCCCGGCGTATCGAGGCACTCCAGCTCGAGCCGCCCGACGCGGATCACATCGCCGGCGCCGAGCCCGCGGTCGACGCCGCCGATGCGGGCTGCGGCCCGCGCATGTGCCAGCACCTTCGCGCCGCTCGCCGCGACGAGGCCGGCGTTGCCCCCGGTGTGATCGGCATGCTCATGGGTATTGAGGATCTGCGTGATCTGCCAGCCTCGTCTGCGGGCGGCGTCCCAGCACAGGCGCCACTCGAGCGGGTCGATGGCGAGCGCCTCGCCGGTCTCGGGGCAGGCGACCAGGTAGTGGAAATTGCGATAGGCGTTGCCCGTCCAGATGCGCTCGATCTGCATGCGCGCAGCATACCCGATCGGCCGCCCCCCCGGGCCGCTCCGGCAGGAGTCTGAGGCGGATCAGGCCTGCGCCGCAGGCGCCTGCGGTGCGTACCCGGCCGTGCGGGGCTCCTCGACACGCAGGGTACACAGACCGGCGAGCGCCAGGCTCGCACCACCCAAGACCAGTCCGAAAACGGCGTGGCCGTGGAAGAACACGGCCAGCAGCACGCCGAGCACGCTCGCGGCCAGCAGCTGCGGGATGACGACGAAGAAATTGAAGATTCCCATGTAAATGCCCATCTTCTCGGCCGGCAGATGATCGGCGAGCAGCGTGTAGGGAAGCGAGAGGATCGAGGCCCACCCGAAACCGACGCCGAGCATTGACAGCAGCAGCCAGTGCGGGTCGCGGATCCAGACGAAGGAGATGAGGCCGGCGGCTGCGGCCGCGAGGTTGATCACATGCGTCCAGCGCAGCCCGGCCCGGCGGACCATGCGCGGAATGACCAGCGCGGCGAGCACGGCAAAGCCGTTGTATGCGCCGAACAGCACATCCACCCAGTTGGCCCCGGCATTGTAGGCGGGCGAGAGCGGATTGCTGCTGCCGAACTGCACGGCGGTGACCGCCGGGGTGGTGTAGATCCACAGCGCAAACATGGCGAACCAAGAGAAGAACTGCACCCAGGCCAGGCGGCGCATAGCCTGCGGCATGCCGTAGAGATCGGCCAGGACTTGCCGGACCATGCCACGGCTGCGCGCGCGGCTGAGCCACAGGAACAGCACCCCGCCGACGGTCAGTCCGCCGGCCAGGAGATACAGCTGCCGGTCGAGGGCGAAGTGACGGATCAGAGCGATGCCGACGGCGCCGACGGCGAGCAGCAGCACGCCCGGGCGCCATGCGCGTGCGACCTCCGGCCGCGCTGACGGTGGCCGAGAGTCGGCAAAGCCAAGCAGCCGCTCGGGCGGGTATTCGCGCGAGGTCAGCACTGTCCAAAGCACCGCCGTCAGCAGCACCGCGGCGCCGCAATCGAAGGCGATGCGCACGGTGGCGGGGATCTGCCCCGGAGGTGCGACGTTGGCGACGCCGAAGCGCGCCAGGACCCAGGGTAGAACCGAGGAGAGCACCGCGCCGACGCCGATGAACAGGGTCTGCAGAGCAAATCCGAGCGGCCGCTGCGCCGTCGGCAGCTGGTCGGCCACGAATGCCCGGAACGGCTCCATGGAGATGTTGATCGACGCATCCATCAGCCACAGCAGCGTCGCCGCGACCCACAGAGCCGGTGAGTCCGGCATCGCGAGCAGCGCAACGGTGGTGACGATTGCCCCGCCAAGGAAGTATGGCCGGCGCCGCCCGAAGCGCCCCCAGGTCCGATCCGAGGCATAGCCGACGATTGGCTGCACGAGCAACCCGGTCAACGGGGCGGCAATCCACAGGGCTGGAATCTCCGCCAGGTGCGCCCCGAGTGTCTGGAAGATGCGGCTGACGTTGGCATTCTGCAACCCGAACGCGAACTGGATGCCGAGAAAGCCGACCGACATGTTGAGGATCTGCCGGACCGACAGATCGGGCTTGTCGCTCACGGTGCGCGCGCCTGCGGGAGCGGCGCAATCCTCAGGGCCCCGATAGCCGCTCGATTGAGCGGGCCGGAGGCCCCGCCCGCGCCGCCGGTGTAATAGGCAAAGCGCGCCAGGTCGCTCATGTTGACGCCACCCGTGAGGCTGAACGCGCACCGCGCACCCGCCGGAGCACGAAACCGGACCACCGTGGAGGCCTGCACACCCCGGCTCTGCGGCATGACCAGGACACCGCTTTGACCGGGCGCGCTGCCGCAGCGGATCGTGAGACGCCGCACCGCCGCGGTGATGCCGGTGCTGATCGGCCCGTGGTCGTTGTCGTAGTCGACCCACGCCAGATAGGTCCCGGCACGCGGCGCACTCCAGCGGCGCGGCCAGCCCGACCCCACCGCGCTCAGCGGGCCGACGCAGCGTGTGCGGCCGTGCAGCGATGACAGGCCATCCGCTCCGCGGGCGGTGATGCTGAAGCATTGCAGCCCATCGCGCTGCGGCACCGAGACGCTCCCGGAAATCGGCCCCCAACGCCGGCCATTGACATAGAGCGTGCCGGGGACCGCGGCGCCGAGGCGCCAGTGCGCGCCATCGGCCGTCACCGTCGGCGCCGGCGGTGTAGCCGGCAGGTACATCGGCGCATCCAGCCGCAGCGCAGCGGCGACAACATTGCGCCCCGCGAGCTGAACCTGCGTCGCACCACCCTGCTGCCGGACCGTCCCTGCCACCAGCAAATTGCCGGCCAACTGTGCCGGCCGCACCAGCACGATGCGTCGGCCCGCAAGGGTGAGGCTGATGCTTCGACGGCTGCCGAAGAGCATCGGCACCAGCGCGACGGGCAGCTCGGGGTGAATGCTGCCGTCGTCCCGTACGCCGAATACGCCCCGGACCACCAAGTCAAGATATGCCGCCACCGACCAGAGCTGGCGGCGTGAGTCAACCACCGGACCGCCGAGCGGTCCGGGTACGTGCGTCGACTGCCCGAGCAGTGAGAAATTCTCCATGTTCGAGCCGCTGAGCGCCGCACCGCGCATCAGCGAGCGTAGTTCGTGGACGATCAGGGGCGCATCCTCGATGCGTCGTGCGGCACGCAGCGTGTATTCGCTGACGAACGGCCAGATCGCCAGGTTGTGGTAGATGGGCTGCTCGCGTCGCTCCGGCCAGATGACCGGACTGCCGGCCGGCCAGGTGGGGTAGCGTGCGAGCGCGCGCCGGGCGCGCCCCGGCGGAGCCACGCCGCTCACGATCGCCAGGTCGAGGCCGAGCAGATCGTACGCATCATACGCCGCCGGATGCACCCGACCGCCGATGTAGCTCATGTACAGTCCCTGCTGCGGCTGCCAGAAGCGGCGGTTGATCGCCTGCTTCAACGCGGCCGCCTCCGTCTGGTAGCGGCCGCCGAGGGCGGCATGCCCGCGCGCGCGCGCCATGTCGGCCGCCAGGCGCAGCGCCTCGAAGTGCAGCACGTTGGTCGAGAGCGAGAACGACTGCGCGATGAACACCACGTTATGCGCCGTCCACTCGGGATAGGTTTGCTGACGCCAGTCGAGGAAGGAGGTCTCGCCACGGTACAGGCCGACGTGCCGGTCGAAGGCGTAGCGACGATCCTGCCTGAGGGTATCGCGCAGCGCCTGGAATACGGTGCGGGCAAACTGGGGTTCGCCGAGCAGGTGCCGGGCGCCGAGGAACCAGACGATCCGGTCGGTGCTGATCGGCCAGCTGCCACCCGACCCGGTGTCCTGCATGACGTACAGCCCCGGGCGCACGTCGCTGGCACGCACGGGCGAGACCTTGAACAGCAGCGACGTGCGGGCGCGCGTGGGATCGAACCGCCACAGAGCGAGATCCGTCGAGTACGACAGATCGCGTGTCCAGGCGAACGGCCAGTCCTTGCCCGCAATGAAGCAGCGGCAGGCAATGGGCCGGCCGTGATTGAAGGCCGGATCCTGGATGGCGCGCACCGAGTCCTTGCGCAAATCCGATTGCGCCATGGCGAACAGCGCATCGAACAGCACACTCGCCGTATGTGTTCGATCGCGCTGCGGACCGATGAGGCGCGTGCCGGCGGGGGAACGCAGCGCGTAGCGGCCGTCGGCGCGGCGGGTGACCCGCGCTACACGGCCCTGCCAGCGCAGCGTCGTATGCCAATCACCGGCCGGCGCCACGGCGGCTGCGGCGGGGCGGCGGGCTGCGCCGAGCACACCGAGCGCACCGAGGCACACGGCGGCCGCCACCCGACGCAGGAACGCTGCAGTTCGCCTGTCGTGGTTCATTGCGCGAGTATCACCGCGGAGTCTGCGGGCACGGCCACCTTCGCCTCACCGTGGGCGATGAGGTACGTGGCATCCGAGAGCAGATCCTTCACTGTCGAGCCATCGATCATGCTGAGCTCGCCGACCGGCACCGTCACGCTCTGCCGGCTCGCACCCGCGTTCAGCACCACGGCGATGCGATGCCGTGCATCGAACCGACCGTACATGTAAACATCGTCGGCGTCATCCGTCCCGAGTGTCATGAACGACCCGGTCCGCAACGCCGTGTATCTCCTGCGGATGGCGATCAGCTCGTGCGCCAGGGCTACCGGCGGATCGGCAAGCGTCGCCTTTGCCCAATCGAAGGTTCGCCGGTCATCGGGATCGTTGCCGCCCTGCATGCCGTATTCATCCCCGTAATAGATCGTCGGCGTGCCAATGTACGTGAACTGGAAAACCATCGCCAGTTCGGTCTTGGCGAGACTGCCGCCGCAGCGCGTCGCGAATCGCGGCGTGTCATGCGAGCCGAGCGCATTGGTCATCGTCTCCAGGGCATTTGTCGGGATGTCGGCTCGCGCCGCGCGCAGCCGCGCATCGAACTGCGTCACGTTCAGCGCGGCCGCGCGGCCGCTCTCGTTGACGCCGCATAGCCACTCGGACAGAGGATCGGTGAACCCGTGATAGTTCATCGCGCCGTCCCACTGGTCGCCCTCGTCGAGCCACGGCGCCGGGTCATTCCAGTATTCCCCGAGAATCTCCGCATCGGGATTGACCGACCGCACCGCGGCGCGCAGCTCCCGCATGATCTGGTGGTTCGTGGCATCGCTGCCACCGTGGCCGTCGGCATCGAGCAGCTGCGCTGAATCCAGTCGCCAGCCGTCTATGCCGTAGGGCGCCCGCAGATAAGTCTGCACCACCGAGCGCGGGCTGCCGTAGATCTGCTCTCGCACCGGCGAGCCAGGTCCGCCGTAATTGAGTTTGGGCATCGTCGGCGCGAGACCGAGAAAATTCGAGTAATCGCGCGGCCAGTGCTGAAACGTGTACCAGGAGAGGTAGGGACTCGAGCGGGACTGGTAGGCGCCCGTCACCCGGCAGCGGCGTGCATCGTAGGTCTGTCGCCCAAACCAGCAATTACTGTCGCCGGTGTGGTTAAAGACGCCGTCGAGAATGAGGTATCCGCGCGGGTCGTGCGCGCTGCGGTGCAGATCGCGGATCAGCCTGCGCAGGTCCGCCATGGTGCCGAATGCGGGATCGATTTCGTAATAGTCCGCCGTGTCGTATTTGTGGTTCGACGGTGCCGCGAAGATCGGTGTCAGATACACGATGTCCGCCCCCAGCGTCTGCCGGATGTAACCCAGCTTCTGATCGATGCCGGCCAGATCACCGCCGAAGAACACTTCCGCGTTGCAGCCGGAAACCGCGGCATAAGGGCTCGCACCCCAGGCATGCCGTTCGGTTGCGCATCCGGCGTACGTGTATGCGCCGCTCGTGATGTCGTTGGCCGGGTCACCGTCGAAGAACCGGTCGACGAATATCTCGTACATCACGCCGCTTTTCATCCAGTCCGGCGTCTTGAATCCCGGCACGATGAAGAAATCACCGCTCGCTGGCTGGGTCGCGCTCACCCCGTCGGCGTTGTACCAGACGGTCTGCGATCCGTTGCTGATCTCGAAGCGATAGCGCTTCGGTGCAGCGCCGGCGGGGATCGTGCCGCGCCAGTCCTCGAACCGGCCGGTCGGATCGATGCTCGCGACCCGCATGGGTACGTAATGATGCGCCCCGTCCGCCGTGTCGTAGTATTCGATGTTGACGGACGTGGCGTTGTCACGCGCCGCGCGCAGCGTGACGGTGACGGCATCGGTCGCGTCCGGCTCCGGATTGCTGTCGTAAAGCGGGCCCTGGTCGGCGAACAACTCGGCTGTCTCGAGCAGCGGCACGCCACCGGTGGATCTCGACAGTACCGCACCGCCTCCACCGGCACCACACCCCGCGAGCGTCAGCGCAATGGCGACGATCCCCGCTGCCAGGGCGTGACGCGCGAGCCCGCCATCCCCCTCGCCTCGATCGCGCGCGGACTCTCCAGCTTCGCTCCGACCGGTCCGCAACGATGCAGCGCCGAGGCTCAAGCGTGGTGCGGACGGCTCAGGGCCGGTGCGGACGCAGGTCCGCGGAATGGATTCGAACGTGCATGGCGCGGCCGGCTGCCGTTTCGACATAAGTGACCTCTCCGAATCGGTCCTGACCGGCTGCCCAACACATCCGGGGGCACTTCCCGAGTGCAGCACGGTCGGCGACTTCGGTCAGCGGTCGGCCGTCGAGGCTGACGCTTCGCGCCCGCGTATCGTGCACAGCAAAGACAAAGTGACGCAGCGCCGGCTGGTACGAGCCTCGGGGCGCGCCGACCGTCAGGTCGATCCCCGCGGGGTTGCGCTCGACCGCGATGCGCTGCAGGAAGTATTCGTCGTGCTCGTAGGCGTAGTTCCGCCCATTGTCGTCGTAGTAGTCGAAGTGACTCGGATGTCGGGCCGGGAACACCTGCACGGTGACCGTGGTCACGGGGTGTTGCCTCACGTACTGCAACAGCGGCTGAGTCGGAATGATCGCGCCGGCGCGGATAAACAGCGGAATGTCCGTCCAGTTTTCGCTGTCGAGCTGCAGCGTCACGGTAGCGCCACCGTGATAGACCTTCCCGGTGAAGTAGTTCGTCCACCGACCGCGCGGCAGGTACAGGTGCTTGATCCGCTGGTGACGCCGGACCACCGGCGAGACGAGTAGCCATCGACCGAACATCCACGCCCGGTAATCATTGCGCACGCGCGGATCATGCGGCCAGGAGAACATCAGCGGACGCACGATTCCGATGCCGGCGACGTGCTCGTGCCAGGCGTACGAGTAGATGTAGGGCATCAGCCGGTAACGCAGGTCGAGCGCCGCGGTTGCGGCCCGCGCTGCGGTCTGGCCGTAGATCCAGGGCTGGCGCCGCTGCAGATCGCTGCCGTGGACACGGCAGATGGGCACGAAGGCATCGAATTGAATCCAGCGCGCATAGTTCTCCGCGGAGGGGTGGCCGTGGAATCCGCCACCGTCCATACCCCACCACATCTCCCCCACGTCGATCGCGCTCAGCATGCGCTGGCGCTGCGCGGCCATGCTGGCGAATCCGCTGTGGATGTCACCGGACCACAGACCGTAGGCGTAGCGTTGCGCGCCCAGCCAGAAGTTGCGGTTCAGCGACCACACGCGCGCCTTGAAGTACTTGCGCTGGCCGTCGTACAGCGCACGCTCCATGTTGAAGAACTGCTTGTCGTCCCCGGTCTCATCGGCCTCGTCGTTCCACCAGCCCGCGATTCCGGTCGCGAAGCTGTGACGCAGCACCGGGTTGAAGAACCATCGGCGCGTCGCGGGGTTGTCGAAGTCGAGGGTCTTGACCGGTCGATGCGAGAAGTAATCGATGCTGACCTTCTCGCCCGGAATCCACAGGTGATGTGCGGTCGCGTACTCACCCTCGATGGTATCGACGTGGATGCGCGGCTTCATGATGCCGATCAGGTGGACACCGAGCGCCGTCAGCTCGCGGTCCAGCTTGCCGCTCGGTCCATCCGGGAAATTGCGGGTGTTCCAGCGAAACTCCCCGTAGTCGTTCTGACCCCAGGCCTTCCAGTCGAAGTCGAGCGAGAAGGCGTCGAGCGGAATGTGCAGGGCGCGGTAGCGGCGCACGATGTGCAGCAGGTCGCGCTCATTGATGCCCCACTGGCTGTTGATGAAGCCAAACGACCACTTCGGAAACAGCGGCGCGTGCCCGGTGAGGATGTCGAGCGCTGAGAAGATCTGCCGCGGCGAGCCGATGATCAGGTAGTAATCCGGATCGGGTCGCGTCTGACGCAGGACGCGGATGCGCCCCGGGGTGAGATCGAAGAGTGTCTTCTGGCTGTCGAGCAGCACGGCGAAACCCGCCGTGCTCCAGACCAGCGGCGCGCCGGCATCGCCCTGCGCGCCGGCCGTGGCGAGCTGGCGTCCGTCACGCAACAGGCCGGTCCGCGCCGGCTCGAACGCATTGAAGCCGTGCACGCCGTAAAGCGGCGCGTCCGCCGGCGAGAAGCGCAATGCAAGGGTGCCGTGCGCGAGACTGCCGAGGTGCGCTTCGCTCATGATGGGCGAGGTCGAATGACGGCGAAAGATCTGCAGTCCATCCGACCCGCCGTCGAACACCACACGCAGGGCGCCGCTCTCGATCACCAGCCGTGCACCACTTGCGCGGACGGTCACCCGCCCCGTCGCGGCACTCGGTACGCGCGGCGACATCACCAGGTCCGGTGGCGAGGCTTGCCCCTGCGGCAGAAAATGCACACGCAGTACGTTGTGGCGCACCAGCACGATGTGCACCGTTCCGCCCGGGAGCGTGACATCGGCTCCCGTCGGCAGCGTCGCGATGGCGCCGCGCGCCGCTGGCGCCCCGCAGGCGGCCAGCAGGCTGGCGGCCGCGAGCGCGACGCATCGATGTCCAAACCTCATGACCGTCCAGTCCCCCTCAACGCACCATCGCGGCGAGCCGCGCTCTGCGGGTCGCGGCCCGCATGCATAGCGGCTCTCGGGTGCGGGCCCCCGCCGGAGCGCTCGCGGCAGAATGCGTCCCGCCCACCGGAGCACGCAACGTTCCGCATACGTATTCATGCCGGCCGGCGAGCATCGTGGACCGCTGCGGCGCCTTCAGTCTGCGGCGGCGGCACAGTGCTCGGCGATGAATCGCTCGTGGCTGCCCATGTGGTCCGTGGCGCCGCGGATCAGAGCGGCGAGGTTGCCGAGGAATTCGCCGAGCTGTTCGGCCGGCAGGTTGTCTGCGACCGGGTGATGGCGCCGCGGCACGATGCCCTGCCCGATCATGACCTGCAGCCACGACTGCTCGGTGAACAGCTCCTCGTTCTCGCGGAAGATCTGCCCGGTCGCCTCGAAGATGGCGAGCTTGCGTGCAAGCGCTTCCGGCGCGGGCAGGGCTGCGCAATGTCGCCAGAACGCGGTGTCGCGTCGCTCCGTAGCCCGGAAGTGCAGGACTAGGAAATCGCGCACCTGGGTATACTCCTCGGACACCTTGCGGTTGTAGTCTTCGATGACCGCCGGATCGAACCCCCGGTCGGGGAACATCGCCAGCAGCCGACTGATGGCCGATTGCGCGAGATGAATGGCGGTCGATTCGAGCGGCTCGAGAAAGCCTGCCGCCAACCCGATGGCCACACAGTTGCGCACCCACGAGCGGCGCCGCACGCCGGCGCCGAAGCGGATGAGCCGCGGCTCGCCGAGCGGCTTGCCCTCGAGGTTCGCGAGCAGCAGCGCGGCGGCCTCGTCGTCGCTCATGTACTCGCTGCAATAGACGTGGCCGTTGCCGGTGCGGTGCTGTAGCGGAATGCGCCACTGCCAGCCGGCGGGGCGTGCATTCGCCTGCGTATACGGCCGCAGCGTCCCCGTCGAGGCGCTCTGCACGGCGAGCGCACTGTCGCACGGCAGCCAGGCTCGCCAGTCCTCCAGCTCGCTGCCGAGCGCCTGCTGAATGAGCAGACCCCGGAAGCCGCTGCAGTCAATGAACAGGTCCGCCTCGACCCGCTCGCCACTGTCCAGCACGATCGAGTCGATGAACCCGTCGTCGCCGCGCAGCTGCACGTCGACGATCTTCCCCTCGGTGCGCTTCGCCCCGCGCTGCTCGGCGTACTCGCGCAGCATCCGCCCGTAGCGCGCCGCATCGAAGTGGAATGCGTATTTCGGGCCAGCCACCGGGCTGTTGCCGATGCGCTCGATGCGCGCCATGCGATGGGCCTTCGCGGCGACCGCGTTGAGCGAATAGGTCCACAGGTCCGCCGCAGCCGGCTGCTCGCGGCTGCGCAGCCAGTAGTGCTGAAACGGCAGCGGCCCGAGCGGCAGTCCCACTTCGCCGAATGCATGCAGGTAGGAGTGCCCGATCCGCAGCCAGTCGTTGAATTCGATGGCCAGCTTGATCGTTCCGCTCGTCGCTCTGAGCATCGCGTCCTCGTCGATCCCGAGAAACGCGTTGACATTGCGGATCTGCGGAATGGTCGCCTCTCCGACGCCCACCGTACCGATCGCCTCGGATTCCACGACGCGCACCTGCAGGCTCGCCGACATCGTGCGCGCGAACACGGCCGCCGCGAGCCAGCCCGCGGTGCCGCCGCCGACGATCACCACGCGCTTGATCGGCAATTGACTCATCGGCTTCCCGGGCACGAGAACCGGCGACATGTTACCACGCACAAAAAGAGCGACCCCGCCGGCTCGCGTCGGCGGGGTCGGAGGGGGAACAGGTCCGACCGCCCGGCGCTACTTGAAGTTATAGGAGAACCCGACCGAGTACACCCGGCCGTATTGCTCCCAGGTCTGCACCTGGCGCGGATCGTTGTTCTGGTAGGTCTGCATGCCCTGATTGGTGAGATTCGATCCGGTGGCGATCAGGGTCAAGCCATCGAGCATCCCGCGCTGGAACGCGTAACTGAGCTGCGCATCAACCGTCGCCTGACCGGCCACGATCTGCTCCACGCGTGTCGCGCTGATGCCGAACACGCGCCCGAGGTAGCTCGAGCGGATGCTGTCCGATACGTTCGCCTGGAAGCCGCGGTACTGGTAGTACAGCGTGAAGTTCTCGTCCCACTTCGACAGCCCTTCGACAGTCACCGGCTGCGTATTGCCAGGGTAGTACACCGCGCTGTTCGTGCGGTCGACGCTCGCCAGGACACCGAAGCCGTTCAGCCAGCGGGTGAAGTCCCCGAGTGGCAGGTTGGTGGCCACCTGCCAGCCATAGATATGCCCGGTCCCCTGGTTGTTCGGCACCGTCAGGATGCCGTAGGTGGTGCCGAGCACCGCCTGCTGCGCCGGGGTCAGGTATCCCGACGCGTAGGGCGCGAAGTTCGCGAGCACCGCGGCATTCGGATTGATGTAATCGGTTAGATCGAGGTAGTAGCCGGACAGCTGCACGTACCCGGCACCGCCCGTGGCGCACAGCGAGGAGTTCTTGTCCTCATTTCCCGTGCAGGCGTACCCGCCACCGCCGGAGAAGTAGTGCTCCAAGCTGAGGTTGTAGTTGGTGGACATGGTCGGCAGCAGGGCTGGATTGCCCCCTGTGCCGCTGAAATAGGCCAGGTTCGGATTGGGGTTGGTCAGTCCACTGACGTTCGTCGACACACCCAGGCTGGCGCTCATATTGTCCATGCGCGGTCGCGACATCGTGCGTGCAACGCTTGCGCGGATGTCGTTGTTGTGCGGCAGCGAGAACACCAGGTTCAGACTCGGCAGGTAGCGCGTGTAGCTGGTTCCGCCCATGGTCGGCAGCAGGACGGTGGTCGCCGAGCCACCAGTGGTCGAGCCCGGCGCCACGCGCTGCCCCTCCGAGGTCTGTCCGGTATGCGCCACCTGCAGGCCGAAGTTGCCGCGCAGGCCGACCGACTCACCGAGATCGGCGTGCAGGTTGAACTGCAGGTATCCGGTGGTGTCGTTCTCGTTCACGATCCAGTTCGGCGGCACGGCGATCGAGGAGAGTGACGTCGGGTATTCGACGAGCTGACCGTTCGCGATAAGCGAGAACGGGTTGTACATCACCTGCGGACCGATGCCCATGAAGCCGAGCGCATCGGTGGTCGGCTGCAGTGCGCTCGCGGGGATCGGGGCAGTCTGGGTCGGGGTGCAGGTGCTGGTGATGACGACACCGCAGCTGGCACCCGGCAGGACCAGGAAGGCCTGGCTGATGGAGTAGCTCTTGTTTCGCCGGCGGCGGTCGACACCGAGCTCCATGCTCGAGATCGGTCCGCTCTGGAAGTAGTGAGTCGCCGCGAGCCGCACATTGGCGATGTAGTCCTCGGTGTGCGGCTGGTTGATGAATCCGGCCTGGACCAGGTTGGCGCCGGCGCCCCAGCCCTGCGGGTCGGTCAGGACGATGTTGCTGCCGCCGATGCCCTGAGAGGGAAACAGATACAGCTCGCCATTGCCGCCCTCGGAGAAGTTGACGTTCGTGCCGGCGAGCGTGGCTTCATTCGCGGGACCGTTGTAGCCGTATCCGGAGTAGGATTCGAGGAACATGTCGTCGCGCTCGGCACGGCTGTAGCTGCCGTTGAGGCTGGCCACCCAGTTGTCGGCCAGGCGCAGGTGGTTGTGCCAGATGACGTTGTAGACACGCGCCTGGTAGTGATTGTAATCGTTGCGGATGACCGGATAGACGTTCTGGAATGTTCCGGTCTTGTAGAAGCCGTTGACCAGCGTGCCGGGGACGATGGTCTCGTGGCTGCCATAGCCGAGCGGGAATTCCGCGCCCTTGGCCTGCTGCGTCTCGTTCGTGTTCTCGTAGGTCAGGTCCAGCGTGCTCGTGAACCCGCTCCAGGGGTGCCATTCGACGCCGCCGAGGAAGCCATTGCGCACGAGCATGTCCGAGATGTTGTAGTTCTTGGACCCGCCGATGATGAGCGCGTTATTCGGCTGCGTTGTTGCGTAGCCCCACGGCGCCTGGTGCAGGATGTGTGAAGGATTTGCCTCCAGATCAACGCCGAACGTCACGCCCAGGGTGTGGTGCAGGAACTGGTCGGCGAACACGCCGTTGATGTCGTGACCGGAGTCGCTGACGCCGGGTCCCGGCATCACCTGGTTGGGCGTAATCCACTGGTAGTTGGCATTAATGGTCGCGACTGGCTTTGACTGCGACAGCGGTCGCATCGTTTTCATGTCCACGGTGCCGGCGATGCCAGGGTCGATCATGTCAGCGCTCGGGCTGAAGTGCACGATGACGGCGGTGAACCAGCTCGGCGGATACTGATCGAGCTGTACGTCGCGGTTGTTCGCGGTGCTCGGCTGAATCGTTCCATCAACCTGGGTCGAGATGAAATCGGAGCTCATGCCGTGGATGGTCAGCTCCTGCGGTCGTCCGTTGACCGTCTGAACGGCGAGACCCGGGAGACGTCCCAGGGCGTCGGCGATGCTGGTGCCGGGAAGCTGTCCGATCTGCTGTGAGGAGACCGCCTCGACGATCGAGTTCGCATTCTTCTGGATCGCAATGGCGTTCTGTAGGCTGCTGATGAAGCCGTTGACGACGACCTGGTGCAGCATGTCTTCGTGCAGGACCTGCTGCTTGGCGCTTTTGCCGTCGATCTTCTGGGTCTGGGCCGTGTTCTGCGCGCTCGCGTTTTGCGGCGCGGCGAACGCGGTCGCCGGCATGGCCGCAGCGACGGCGGCGGCGCCGAAGCAGGCGGTCGCGACCGCCATCTCAAGAATAGTGCGCTTGCGTGTGGTAATCACTAGAACCCCCCCAACGAATGATGATGCCCCGCCCCGATCCGGTCCGGTCCGATTGCGGCCCGGCCCTGCGCCGCCAGAGCGCGCAGTAGAACTGTTGGGCATGATTCGCAACGACCCGGTCTAAAGCAAGCGGCTGCATACGTATTCATGCGCTCCACGCGCGGCAGCCCGGACGTTTGATCGGCTGCCGAGAGATGAATACGTATGCGAAACTGATGCTGAATACGTATGCGGCGGCGGCGCCCACGGCCGAAGCGCCGCCGAGCTGTGTCAGAGTAGAATGACGGACACGTAGAACACGAGCATGACTGACAATCGATGGTGGCGGGGGGCGGTGATCTATCAGATCTATCCGCGCAGCTTTCAGGACAGCAATGGCGATGGCGTCGGCGATCTGCCGGGCATCATCGATCGGCTCGATTACATCGCCGGGTTGGGTGTGGACGGGATCTGGATCTCGCCGTTCTTCAAGTCGCCGATGGCCGATTTCGGCTACGACGTGTCGGACTTCCGCGCGGTCGACCCGATGTTCGGTACGCTCGCGGATTTCGACCGGCTGGTGAGCGAGGCGCACCGGCGCGGACTGCGGGTGATGATCGACCAGGTGCTGAGCCACACCTCCTCACAGCATCCGTGGTTTCTGCAGAGCCGCGAGAGTCGTGACAACCCGAAGGCCGACTGGTACGTGTGGGCTGATCCGCGTCCCGACGGATCGCCGCCGAACAACTGGCAATCGATCTTCGGCGGCCCGGCCTGGCGCTGGGAGCCGCGCCGCCAGCAGTACTACCTGCACAACTTCCTCGAGTCGCAGCCGGATCTGAACTTTCATCACCGCGAGGTGCCAGCCGCGATGCTGGACAGCCTGCGGTTCTGGCTGCAGCGCGGCGTCGATGGCGTCCGACTCGATGCCATCAATTTCTGCTACCACGACCGACTGTTGCGCGACAACCCGGCGAAGCCCGAGAGTGAGCGCACCGGGCGCGGCTTCAGCCCCGACAATCCGTACGCTTACCAGTACCACTGGTACAACAATACACAGCCGGAGAATCTCGCCTTCCTGGAACGACTGCGCGACGTGCTGGACGATTATCCGCAGGTCGTGGCGCTCGGGGAGATCTCCTCCGAGGACTCCCTCGCCACCATGGCCGAATACGTGGGTGATGCCCGGCTGCACATGGCCTACTCGTTCGAGCTGCTGACCGAGGAGTACACCGCCACGCACATCCGCGAGACGGTGGAGGCGCTCGAGCGGCGAATGCCGCACGGCTGGCCGTGCTGGACGATCTCCAACCACGATGTGGCCCGGGTGCTCACGCGCTGGGGCGGAGAGCGCGCCGATCCGCGCATGGCGACGCTGCTGAGCGCGATGGTCTGTTCGCTGCGCGGCTCGGTGTGCGTGTACCAGGGCGAGGAGCTCGGGCTGCCCGAGGCGGGGGTTCCGTACGAGGCGCTGCGCGACCCCTTCGGGATCGCGTTCTGGCCGAACTTCAAGGGCCGTGACGGTTGCCGGACCCCGATGCCCTGGCAGAACAGCGCCGGCGGCGGGTTCAGTACGGCTACGTCCTGGCTACCGGTACCGCCGGAACACCTCGCGCTGGCCGTCTCGGTGCAGGAGGCCGATCCGGATTCGCCGCTGAACGGCTTGCGGCGATTCCTGCGCTGGCGCCACGGGCAGCCCGCGCTGCGGTGGGGCGAGATCCGCTTTCTGACCCTCCCGGAGCCTGTCCTCGCCTTTACCCGACGCCTCGAGGATCAGACGATCCTCGCCGTCTTCAATCTCGGCGGGGACATGCGGCAGATCGACCTGCCGGTGCACGGAGCGCTGCGCGCGCTGCCCGGACACGGGTTGACCACAGGTCGACTCCAGGAGCGGCAGGTCACCCTTCCCGGCCATGGTGTCCTGTTCGCCACAATGGCGTGAAGCGCGGGCAGCCGCGCCAGGGCGATCGATCGGTATCCGTTGCTTACTAGCAACAGATTAGATTTTGGGCAACACCTGATCATGACTTAGACTAGCTCCCGGGCCACCAATTTCTTGGGTGCGGGGGGCGGCCGGTGGGCCGTGCAGATCCAGGTGAGCGACGCGCAGGCATTCCGATCGGCTTCGAGCGCCGAGGCAGAACACCCGGACACCGGGTCGCCGGCGGGAGCCGTGCGCGTGGCTGAAAAGCGTCGCAAGCCCAATTCACTCGATATCGCGCACCTGGCGGGCGTATCGCAATCGACCGTTTCGCGCGCGCTGCGCGGCGACCCGATGGTCTCCTCGGCCACGCGCGAACGGATCCTCGGATTTGCCCGTCAGCTCAACTACCACGTCGACAAGAACGCCTCGAGCCTGCGGCGCCAGCACACTGGAACGCTGGCGTTGCTGTTTTTCGAGGATCCCACCACTGACGACTCGGCGATCAACCCCTTCTTCCACTCGATGCTCGGCTCGATCATCCGCGCCTGCTCGCGGCAGGGGTACGATCTGCTCGTGTCGTTCCAGGACCTGCTGCGTGACTGGCTGGCCGACTACGAGGACAGTCACAAGGCCGACGGCATCATTCTGCTCGGTTATGGTGACTACCTCGCCTACCGCGACCGCCTGGAGACATTGATCGCGCACGGTGCGCACCTGGTGCGCTGGGGGCAGGTGCTGCCCGATCACCCGGGGATCTCGATCGGCTGCGACAACGTGGCGGGTGGCCGCCTCGCCGCCGAGCATCTGCTGCGCCTCGGCCGACGCCGCATTGCCTTCATCGGCGAGATCGCGCCCTCCGCGCCCGAGATGGCAGACCGCCACCGCGGTTACCACGAGGCACTGCTCGCGGCAGGCTTGGCGCCCGATCCGTCCCTGCAGGCCGGCGCCGTCTCCACCGAGGCTTCGGGACACCAGGCACTGCGCACGCTGCTCGAACGCGGGCGGGAATTCGACGCGGTGTTCGCTGCCAGCGACCTCATCGCCATCGGCGCGCTTGGGGCGCTCGCGGCCGCGGGCCGGCGCGTGCCGCAGGATGTGGCGGTGGTCGGATTCGATGGCATTCCGATGGGCGCGGTCACGCGGCCCGCGCTCACCACGGTTTCCCAGGGCACTCAGCGAGCCGGCGAGGTGCTGGTGCAGTGCCTGATCAGCCAGATCGAAGGCCGACCGGCCGAGAGCATGATTCTCTCGCCGCAACTGGTGGTCCGCGAGTCCTGCGGCGGTGCGGCTCATCCAACGGCTGCGGCGATCCTCTCATGAACCACACCTACCTGTTCGAGCCCGGGATCTGGATCGGCACCGGGACATTCTGGCGCGAGGATGGCGAGCCGCTGCCGGCAGAGTGTCGCACCGAGATCGCTCACCAGAGCGATTGCTGGCTGATCGCCGGATCGCTCAAGGTGTTGGGCTCACCGCCGGTCGAGTTCCGCAACGCCTATTCGATCGAGCCGCCGGCCCGCAAAGGCGGCTGCCTGCGCTGGACTTCGGAGAACGCCACGCTCGGCAAGGTCGAGGGAACCTTCTCGGTGCTCGAGCGGTGCATCCTGTCGCTGTACAGCTGCGGACCGGCCGGGTATCACGGAACGGAGCACTACGGCCGCATCGACGCCGATCACTACCAGGCCTCCGGTGTGCTGCTGCTCGCCGCCCGGCGCCTGTCAGCCTGGGAGATTCTGCTTACCCGCGAGCCAGCGCCAGCAGCTGCGTGGTCGGCAAATAATGATCGACCAGCAGCGCCGCGAACAGCCACATGAGATAACTGATCGAGTAGCGGAACAGCCGCATCGGCAGCTGCGGCTGCGGGGCGAACTTCAGCCGCGCGGCGTAATACAGGAAGCGCGCCCCGAGTAACAGCGCGGACCCCAGGTAGATCAGCCCACTCATGCCGGTGATGAACGGCAACAGCGTCGCCACCAGCAGCAGCACCGAGTACAGCAGGATCTGCAGGCGGGTGTACTCGATCCCGTGCGTGACCGGCAGCATCGGAATCCCGACACCGGCGTATTCGTCCCGGCGCGCGATGGCAAGCGCCCAGAAATGTGGCGGTGTCCACACGAACACGATCAGAAACAGCAGCAGCGCGTGTGGGTCCACCGAGTTGGTGACGGCAGCCCAGCCGAGCACCGGAGGGGCGGCGCCGGCGGCACCACCGATCACGATGTTCTGCGGCGTCGCGCGCTTCAGCCAGGCGGTGTAGATCACCGCGTAGCCGATGAGCGAGACGAAGGTCAGCGCCGCCGTCAGCACGTTGACCAGGAATGAGAGAATCAACATGGCGAGCACGCCGAGCGCGCCGGCGAACAACAGCGCGCCGCGCTCGGTCAGCTGTCCGCGCGGCAGCGGCCGCGAGCGCGTGCGCGACATCTGCTCATCGATCCGCCGATCGAGCACGTGGTTGATGGCCGCTGCACATGCCGCCGCGAGCCCGATGCCGAGCGTGCCCCACAGCACCGCCCGCAGCGGCGGCCAGCCGGGGCTCGAGAGCAGCGTCCCGACGAGCGCTGTGAAGGCGATGAGCGCGACGATGCGCGGCTTGGTGAGCTCCAGGTAGCGCCGCCAGGAGACGGGGGCAACGCTCGCCATTTGCGGCAGGCTGTTCACCCGGGGCCGCGCCGATCAGAGCCGCGCCGCGCGTAGCGTGCGCAGCTTGTGAACCAGCGCCAGCACCGCCATGAACAGCAGCGCTGCGCCCGCCGTGTGGGCAGTGGTGATGCCGATCGGGAAACTCTCCAGCACCATGGTGATGCCGATGGCGAGCTGCAGCACGAGCGCTGCAAGAACGGCGTACGCGTACGGCCGCGCCCCCGACAGCGCCCGCCGGCCGATGATGTACCCGCTCGCACCGACCAGGGCCACCGTCACGGCGAGCGCTCCGAGCCGATGCGTGAAGTGAATCGCCACCCGTGCCGGGTTCGGCAGGATGCCACCCTGGTAATCCACCCACAGCGACCGCCACAGCACGAAGGCGTCGTGAAAGTCCATGTGCGGCGGCCACCAGTAGCCCTCGCACTTCGGAAAATCCGGGCAGGCGTACTGGGCGTAATTGGCACTCGTCCAGGCGCCGAGGAAGAACTGCACCGCCAGCACGGCCAGCCCGAGCAGCGCGAGTCGGTAGGCGAACTGCAGCGCTGCGGCGGCCGGTGCCGGCGGGGCGCGGGGGCTCGCCGGCCCGCCGCGCTGCAGTGCCAGCCACAGCCACCACAACAGGCCGAGCGTCGTCATGCCGAACAGCAGGTGCAGCGTCACGATGGGTGGCTTCAGCAGCCACGTGACGGTGAGCATACCGAGCAGCGCCTGCGCAACGACCGTCGCGAACAGCACCAGGGCGTAGGAGCGTCCGACGATGCGCCCGCGCGAGGCCAGGGCGAGCGCCGTGATCACAGTGATGATCAGACCGAGGCTGCCGGCCGCGTAGCGATGAATCATCTCGTGCCACGCGTCATCGACGTTGAGTGGCCGGCCGGGATAACGCGCCTGAGCGCTCGCGCTGTCGGCCGCACCGGTCGGCGTCAGATGTCCGTAGCATTCCGGCCAGTCCGGGCAGCTGATGCCCGAATTGGTCAGGCGCGTGTAGGCGCCCAGCACGATGACCACCAGGCACAGCAGCACGGCAACCAGCGACAAGCCGCGGATCCAGCGCTCGACGGATGCGGGGATCAAACGGGACGACTCCTCAGGAATTGGCGGTTATGGTATCGCATCCGCCCCGCGCTTTGGATCGTTCCGCCGCCCGGCGCGCGTGCCCCACCGGCGCCGGGTGGCTCAGGGGCTGCGCCGCCGCAGACTCAGGACCAGCCAGATGACCACCGCCGCCGCGGCGAGTCCCCACCACTGAATCGCATAGCCCCAGTTTTCCCGTGCCGGCATGCCCGGCAGCTGCCAGCGGCGCACGTAGCCCCCGGGGACGCTCGGGTCGAGCAGCAGAATGCGCCGCTCCAGCGGTCGTCCGAGCACGGCGCGCAGTTCAGCCGTACGCGGGAAGCTGGTCACCTTGGGCCAGTGCGGCCCCGGGGGGGGCGGGGCGCGCCCGAAGGACAGCCCCGCCGCCGGCAACCGCCCGACCCGTCCGGTGATCATCCGTGGCGCGCCGGACTGCAGCGCCACGTCGGGCAGTCGGGCTCGACTGCCGGTGAAGGGCACCCAGCCCCGGTCGACCAGAATCGTGCGCCCGTTCGCTCGCCGCAGCGGCGTGAGCACCTGGTAGCCGTCCATTCCGTCCTGGATGCTGTTGTCGAGCAGGAACTGATGCGCGCCGTCATAGACTCCGTGCACGCTGACCCGCTGATAATCCGGCACTGAGGCGAGCGGCGCGCCGTTGAGAGCCACCACGCGGGCCGCTCCGCGCTCGAAGCGGGCATACTGCGCTGCGCTGGCTTCCCCGAGGCGCCACTGCCAGCGGCCGAGCAGGCCGAACAGCCCGGCCAGCAGCGCCATCACGGCCGTCAGCGCCAGCGAGGGAGCAAAAATCCGTCGCCCAGATCCGTCGTTCCGCGTCATTGTGATCGCCACACCCGCCGCAACCGGTACAATGGTGCCATGCCACCGCTGTTCCGGCTGCTGATCATCGTGTCACTCGGGGCGATCGTCGCCAGCCTCGGCTCGGCGCTGTTTCACCTGGCGCGCGGCACGGAGGATGACTCGGGCAGAATGGCGCGGGCGCTCACCGTGCGCATCGCGCTGTCGCTCGGGCTGTTCGCGCTACTCATGATCGCCTGGTACGCCGGGCTCATCTCGCCCCACGCGGTCGTGCCACGCTGAGCGGGCGGCGAGCGCCGCTCAGGTGCGCAGGCCACCCGAGCGACGGCGGGACCGGCTTACAGCCAGTACACGAAGATGTACAGGCACAACCACACCACGTCGACGAAGTGCCAGTACCAGGCGACCGCCTCGAAGGCGAAGTGCTTGTCCGGAGTGAAGTGCCCGCGCAGCACGCGCAGCCAGATCACCAACAGCATGATCGCGCCGATGGTCACGTGCAGGCCGTGAAAGCCCGTGAGCATGAAGAACGTCGAGCCGTAGATGCCGGTCGTCAGGCGCAGATTCAGGTGCGTGTACGCCTCGCCGTACTCGTGGATCTGCATGCCGACGAAGGTGAAGCCGAGGATGAAGGTCAGCGCCAGGAACACCGTGAGCGTGCGCCGCTTGCCGGCGCGCAGCGCATGGTGCGCAATGGTTACCGTCAATCCGCTGGTCAGCAGGATCAGGGTATTCAGCGCCGGGATACCCATCGGATTCATGACGCCGAAGTGCTCCCCGCCCACGTGCGCCGGACCGTTGGTCGGCCATGCCGCCTCGTAATGCGGCCAGAGCAGCAGGTTGGTGAGCGCCTTGACGCCTTCGCCGCCGAGCCACGGGATGGCGAACATGCGCACGTAAAACAGAGCGCCGAAGAACGCGGCGAAGAACATGACCTCGGAGAAGATGAACCACATCATGCTCAGGCGGAACGAGCGATCCTCGCGGAACCTGAACACGCCGTGTTGGTTCTCCCCGATCACCGTCGAGAACCAGCCGGCGAACATGAACGCCAGCAGCACCGGCCCGGGCAACAGCACCCAGGCGCCGGCGGCACCGTCGAGATAGAGCACGGCACCGACCATGAGCACGAACAGCGATACGGCCGCCACGATGGGCCATGGACTGCCGTGCGGAACGTAGTAGTTGCTGCCGTCAGCGTGAGCGTCTGTCATAGTGCACTTTCCTGTCTGCGATCTACCGCGGCGCTCAACGGTGCGCGCGCATCACCGTCATGACGATGAATCCGACGTAAAACGCCGCCGCGATCAACGAGACCACCCAGGTGGTCAACCGCACCCTGCGCCGCTGCAAAGCGGTGAGGCCACGGACGTCAGCGCGTTCGGCCGATGAGGTATCGGGCACCGGTCTGTCCTCAGTGCTCGGCGCCACGCGCCAGCACCGCTGCCGAGGGTGGCGTCGTCCAGGAGTGGTACGGCGCCGGCGAGGGCAACTCCCATTCCAACCCGCGGGCACCTTCCCACGGCGAGTTGGCTCCGACCGGCTTTCCGGACCGCACACACTTCCAGATGATGTAGGGGAACAGTACCTGGGAGGCGCCGAAGATGAATCCACCGATGGACGAGACCATGTTCCAGTCGGTGAACTGTGGCGCGTAATCCGGTATGCGGCGCGGCATGCCGGCAAGCCCCAGGAAGTGCTGCGGGAAGAACAGCACGTTGACGAAGATCACCGACAGCCAGAAATGCCACTTGGCGAGCCGCATGTCGTACATGCGTCCGCTCCACTTCGGCAGCCAGTAGTAGACCCCGCCGAAGATGGCGAACACCGCTCCGGGCACGAGCACATAGTGGAAGTGCGCGACCACGAAGTACGTGCCGTGATACTGGTAGTCCGACGGCACGAGCGCCAGCATGAGTCCCGAGAATCCGCCGATGCTGAACAGGAACAGGAAGGCGATCGCGAACAGCATCGGCGGCTCGAACGACAGCGAGCCGCGCCACATGGTCGCGACCCAGTTGAACACCTTCACCCCGGTGGGCACGGCGATCAGCATGGTCGAGAGCATGAAGAACAGCTGCGCCGCCACGGGCAGGCCCACCGTGAACATGTGGTGGCCCCAGACGATGAACGACAGGAAGGCGATCGAGGCGGTTGCATAGACCATCGCCTCGTAACCGAACAGCGGCTTGCGCGAGAACGTCGGGATGATCTCGGAGACGATGCCGAAGGCCGGGAGGATCAGGATGTAGACCTCCGGATGGCCGAAGAACCAGAACACGTGCAGGAACAGCACCGGATCGCCGCCGCCGCCAGCGTTGAAGAAGCTGGTGCCGAAGAAATGATCGGTCAGCTGCATCGTCACCGCGCCGGCGAGCACCGGCATCACCGCGATCAGCAGATAGGCGGTGATCAACCAGGTCCACACGAACAGCGGCATGCGCAGCAGGTTCATGCCCGGGGCGCGCAGGTTCATGATGGTGACGATGACGTTGATCGCGCCGAGGATGGAGGAGATACCCATCAGGTGGATGGCGAAGATCAGCATCGGGAAGGCGGCGCCGAACTGCTGCATCAGCGGCGGGTACATGGTCCAGCCGCCGGCCACCGCCCCGCCCGGCACGAAGAACGAGGCAATCATCAGGCTGAACGCGAACGGCAGGATCCAGAAGCTCAGGTTGTTCAGCCGCGGCAGCGCCATGTCCGGCGCGCCGATCTGCAGCGGGATCATCCAGTTCGCCAGCCCCACCCAGGCCGGCATGATGGCCCCGAAGATCATGATCAGGCCGTGCATGGTGGTGAGGGAGTTGAATACCGATGGATCGAACAGCTTCATGCCCGACTTGAACAGCTGCGCGCGGATGGCCATCGCCGCAAGCCCGCCGATGAGGAACATGGTCCCGGCGGCGATCAGGTACATCGTGCCGATGTCTTTGTGGTTGGTGGCGAACACCCAGCGCCGCCAGCCGTGCGGCTTGTGGTCGTGATCGGCATGTGCGGCGGTGTCGTGCGGCTCGGCCATGGGGCAACCTCGCTTGGAAAGGCGGAATGTCTCTAAGAGCTATGTATTCGGAATCGCGGCGCGGCTCGGTTCAGCTCAGCTGCGGCTCGTGGGCTGGGCAGGAGCGCCGGCGGAGGCCTCGCTCTGCACGGCCGACTGCTGCTTCAACCACGCCTCGAAGGCTGCCGGGCTGACTGCGTGCACGACGATGGGCATGTACGCATGATCGCGGCCGCAGAGTTCCGTGCACTGGCCGCGGTACGTTCCGGGCCGGTCGGCAGCGATGGTGAACGATGCCTGGTTGATGTAGCCCGGGATGGCGTCCCGCTTCACCCCGAGATCGGGCACCCACCACGAGTGGATCACGTCGACCGAGGTGATGAGCAGGCGGACCTTCTCGCCGACCGGCACGACCAGGGGGTGATCGACGCTGAGCAGGTAGTGCCGCACGCTGCTGGGGCCGAGCCCCGAGTGCAGCTGACGGGCCAGATTGCTGCTCTGGGACAGCTTGGAAATCAGGCTCACGTTCGTGCCCAGGTACTGGTAGCGCCAGCCCCACTGGAAGCCGGTGACGCGGATGCTCACCTGCGAGTCAGTGTTGTTGTTGATCCTGACCAGCAGGCGCGCGGCTGGCACCGCCATGCCGACGAGGATCAGCACCGGCACCGTGGTCCAGACGACCTCGACCTTGGTGCTGTGCGTCAGGGAAACATCGGGCACCGCGCCGCGGGCCTTGCGATGGAAGATGAGCGACCAGATCATCACTCCGAACACCACCACCGCGATGCCGACGCACACCCAGAACGCCATCATGTGCAGGGCGTAGATCCGGTTGCTGACATTGGTCACGCCGTGCGGCAAGTTCAATTCGTCCCATCCTGACCTGCCCCATGCCGGCATGCCGCCCCCGGCGAGCAGGAGCGCCAGCGATCCGAGCAGTTTCCCGAAAGTTGCACGCTTCATCGTTGTCATGCCCCTGTCCGCGCGTTCCGCACCATGCGGGTGTTGCGCGCTATACCAACCGAACCTGAATCCGCTGTTCCGCTCACCCGTGACCCACAGCCAGAGGTGGGGACTCGTTGACCCGTCCGACCGCCCGTCGCAGCCGCAGCGCGAGCCCGCGGCGCTCTTCGTCCGTGAGGAACTCGCCCAGCTCGCAGGCGCGCCCGTGCGACTCGATGGTCAGCCGGGTTGGATGCAGCCGCGAGGCCGGATGGCTCAATTTAATCTGCGCCCAGTGGCGCTGGAAGACGACGTGTCGACAGACGTGACGGTCGTGCAGCTCGATGCTGACGTCGGATTCGGTGATCGTGACGATCTCGGCCTGGAAGCGCCGCTGCAGGCTGCCGTTGAGCGCCCAGCCGAGCGCCAGCATCTCGGCGACGGCAATCAGCAGGATCGGCCAAAGGCCGAAGGCGGTGAATACCGCGCCGATCCCGAGGGTGAATACCCCAAGAATCGCGAAAAATACCAGGGCGCCCCGCAGCGATAGCGAGCAATTCGGGCAAAGGACGATGCGCAGCGAAGGCATGTCGTACTTGGAACTGGCCTGCTCAGTTGCTCTGATGGATCCGGCCTTGCGGCCGTCCCGGCAATCTCCCCCCGGCGATGTCCCTTGACCGGCGTGGCGTGCGCTCCGTTGCTCAAGGCCGAAGCACGGCGCCGCGTCGGCATCCCCTATTGACGAATGTCATGGTATTGCGCCCCGCAGGGCGATTCAAGACCAGTCGGCAAGGCGGGCGGCGGTGGCGGCGAGGTCGGGCAGTCCCTGGGCACGGGTCAGTGCTGGAATCTCGGCGAGCGGCGGCCCGCACAGCGCGCGCAGGGTGGCCAGGTTCTCGGCTGCGCGGTCCATGGCCGGATCGATGCCGTTCGCCACCCATCCGGCGAACTTCGCCCCATGGCTGCGAATGGATTCGCAGCTCAGCAGTGTGTGATTGAGGCAGCCCAGACGCAGCCCCACCACCAGGATCACCGGCAGCGCGAGGGCGTCGGCGATATCGGCCATCCCCTGCTGCGGCCCGATCGGCGCCAGCCATCCGCCGGCTCCCTCGACGATCACGTAGTCGGCGCGGTCGGCGAGCGCCGCATGGCACGCCCGAATGTGCTCCAGGTCGATGGCCACACCAGCCTCGGCCGCGGCGATGTGCGGCGAGATGGGCGGATCGAAGCAGTACGGATTGACGGTCGTATACGGCGCCGGCGCGGAGGCCTCCGCGATCAGCGCGAGCGCGTCCTCGCTGCGCAGCCCCTCGGGCGTATGCAGCGCACCCGATGCGACCGGCTTCATCACCGCCACGCGCAGTCCCCGGCGCGCCAGCGCGCGGGTCAGCGCCGCGGAAAAGACCGTCTTGCCGACACCCGTGTCGGTGCCGGTGACGAAGAAGCCGCGGGCGCTCACGGGCGCCTCCGGCGGCCGATCCGGCCCGGCGGGATGTGCACTTCGGCGCCCGATCCGCCGCTCGCGTGCGCCGCTCCATGTGACGCATGCATGCGCTCCAGGCCGTCGCGGGTGGCCCAGGCCGCCGCGTAGATCACCTCGTACGTGGCCGGCAGCCGCCCGTCCCGGCGGTGCATCTCGTAACGCTCGCTCATGCGCCGCAGCCGCCCTTTGCCCGTCAACGTGCGCGACCGGCCCGCCGTCACGTTGCGCGCACCGATGGCCTGCAGGTCGCGCATCAGCCCGACCACATGCTCGTACGTCACGGTCACACGCTCCACGTCGAGCACCGGCTCGCTGAACCCGGCCCGCATCAAGGCCTCGCCGATGTCGTGCACGTCGAGAAAGCGGTTGACGTGCGGGCGCCCATCCTCGTCCCACGCTTCGCGCAGCTCGCGCAGCGTGTCGGGACCGAAAGTGCTGAACGTGAAGAATCCTTCGGGCTTGAGCACGCGCCGTACCTCCGCAAGCACCCCGTCAGGCGGGTCACACCACTGCAGCATCAGATTGCTGAACACCACCTCCACGCTCGCCGCGTGCAGCGGCAGACGGCCGGCATCGGCGCAGATGCGCTCGAACCGCCCGAACCAGCGCTGGTGCCGGGCCGCCTGGCGGAGCATCCCGGGGGCGAGATCGAGCGCCATCACCCGCGCGCGCCGGTAGCGACGCTTCAACTGCGCGCTCAGACGGCCCGTACCGGCTCCGAGATCCAGCACCACCGAGGGCGTGAAGGCAAACGGCTCGAGCCGCGCGAGCAGTTCCTCGCCGACGCGCGCCTGCAGCAGCGCAGCGGTCTCGTAGCTCTCGCCCGCTCGGTCGAAAGTATTGCGCACCGCGGCGCGCTCGAGTGCGAAGGGATCGGAACGGTTCATGGCAGGGTCAGAAAATCCGCGAGCAGGTCGGCCACTTCGGGTGTGTGGGACAGGAACGGAGCATGGGCCGCACGCCGGATCTCGGCAAAGCGGGCGTGCGGCAGCGCGGCCGCGAGCGCGCGGGTCGCCGCCGGCAGCAGGACCCGGTCGTACTGACCGGCGATCGCCAGCGTCGGCGCGCCGATCGCGCCGAGCTCACCGCGCAGGTCCGTGGTGCGCAGCAGCTCCAGCCCCGCCGCGAGCGCTTCGGGCCGCGCCTCGCCATGATCGAACAGCGCGGCGCGCAACTGCTCGAGCACCGCCTCACCGGCAGCGCTGCCGCGCACCTGCAGGTCGAGAAACTCGCTCACCGTGCGCCGGTAGTCGCTGCCCAGCCCCTCGGCGAGCCGTAGCAGGCGCGCCTCGGGGGTGCCGTGCGGCCAGTCGGACGCGGCCGTGAAGCGCGGCGTCGCGGCAATCAGCGCCAGATGTGCGGGCGACCCCAGTCCCGGCGGCGGCTGCGCGGCCCACGCGAGCGCGAGTTCGGCGCCGAGCGACCAGCCGAGCAGGTCGTAAGGCTCCCGGCCGATCAGCGGCGCGACCGTCCGGGCGATCCGCTCCGTCTGAGCGTGCAGCGAGGCGTACTCGGCGCGCCACGGACTGCGCCCGTGCCCGGGCAGATCGACGGCGATCAGCCGCAACCGCTGCTCGAGCGCCGCGCCAAGCGTGTCCCACACGCGCACGTTCAAACCCCAACCGTGCAACAGCACCAGCGCGGGGCCCACGCCGCGCTGCTCGACGTACAGCTCACTCATGCCGGCTCCGCCGCGACGTCCGCGCGCACCTCGCGACAGACGCGTCCGAGCGCCTCGGCGAGCGCATCCACCTGCGCCTCGCTGTGCGCGGCGGTCAGTGTCACGCGCAGGCGTTCCTCACCGGCCGGCACGGTGGGCGCGCGGATCGCAACCACCCAGAAGCCCGCCTCGCGCAGGGTCTGCTGGGCTTGCAGGACCGCCCGCGCGCTGCCGAGCGGCACCGGCTGAATCGGCGTCACCGACTCGCACAGCGGCACGCCGGCCGCCCGCGCGGCGGCCCGGAAGCGGGCCGTGAGCGCGAGCACCCGCTCGCGGCGCCACGGCTCGCGCTGCGCGATGGCCAGCGCGGCGCGCGTTGCCGCCGCGACCGGCTGGGGCAGCGCGGTGGTATAGACATACGGCCGGGCCCTCTGGACCAACAGCTCGATCAAGGCAGCGCTCCCGGCAACGAACGCGCCAGCGCAGCCGAATGCCTTGCCCAGCGTCCCGACCAGCACCGGCACCTCCCCCGCCGACAGACCGGCGAGCTCCAGCGCGCCGCGGCCGGAGGGCCCGAGCACGCCGATACCGTGTGCGTCGTCGACCACCAGCCAGGCGGCATGCGCGCCGGCGGCGCGGGCCAGCTCGGCAAGCGGCGCAACGTCGCCGTCCATGCTGAAGACCCCATCGGTGGCGAGCACCGCGGTCGGCCGCACGCTCGCCTCGAGCAGGCGGGTCGCGTGTGCGGCATCGGCGTGCGCGTAGCGTCTGAAGCGCGCCCCCGAGAGCAGCGCGCCGTCGATCAGCGAGGCGTGGCTGAGCCGATCGAGCAACACCGCCTCGCCGCGCTGCGCCAGCGCGCTCACGACGCCGAGGTTGGCCATGTATCCGGTGGAAAAGAGCAGCGCGCGCTCGCGGCCGGTGAACGCCGCCAGCGCCTCCTCCAGCGCTGCGTGCTCGGCGCCGTGCCCGCTGATGAGATGAGAGGCCCCGCTGCCGGCGCCCGAGCGCGCGGCGCAGGCTGCCATGGCCGCCGCCGGCTGCGGGTGGCCGGCGAGCCCGAGGTAATCGTTGCTGCTGAAGTCGACGAGCCGCTGACCCGCGATGATCAGCTCGGCGTGGCTGCCCGCCGCCGGGTACGCCTCCACCGTATGGCGGCGGCGGTGCAGGTGCGCGCGTTCGAGCTGCGCGAGCAGCGGCTCAAGGGGCTGTCTCTGCATGGTATCCCGCGCGCGCGCAGGGGCGCTCATCGTCCACCGCGGGCGAGATCTGCGCCGCGATGTCCGCAGGACCCTCTTCGGTCTTCAGTCCCAGTCGCTCGAACAGCCGGCGATCGCGCTCGACGTCGGGATTGCCGGTCGTGAGCAGCTTCTCTCCGTAGAAAATCGAGTTGGCGCCCGCCATGAAGCACAGCGCCTGCATCTCATCGCTCATGGTCTCGCGACCGGCCGACAGCCGCACGTGCGAGCGCGGCATGAGCAGGCGCGCCACGGCGATCGCCCGGACGAACTCGAACGGATCGAGCGACGCGCTGCCGGCGAGCGGCGTGCCGGCGACCTGCACCAGCTGGTTGATCGGCACGCTCTCGGGATGCTCGGGCAGGTTGGCGAGCGTGCGCAGCAGCTCAGCGCGATCCGCCGGGGACTCGCCCATGCCGAGAATGCCGCCGCAGCAGACTTTTAGATCGGCCGCGCGCACCGCCGCCAGCGTGTCGAGCCGGTCCTGGTAGGTGCGCGTCGTGATGATCTCGCCGTAGAACTCCTCGGAAGTGTCGAGATTGTGGTTGTAGTAGTCGAGGCCGGCGGCCTTCAGCTCGAGCGCCTGTGCCGGGGTGAGCATGCCGAGCGTGGCGCAGGTCTCCATGCCGAGCGCGCGGACTTCGCGGACCATCGCGGCGATCACCTCAAGCTCCTTGGCCTTGGGCGAGCGGTAGGCTGCGCCCATGCAGAAGCGGGTGGCGCCGGCGGCCTTGGCGCGCTGCGCCCGCTCGCGCACGGCGGCGACCTCCATCAGCGCCTCGCGCTCGAGCCCGGTCTCATAGCGCACGCTCTGCGGACAGTAGGCGCAGTCCTCGGGACAGGCACCGGTCTTGATCGACAGCAGCGTGCTCATCTGCACCGTGTTGGCAGCATGATGCTCCCGATGCACCCGCTGCGCCTGCAGCAGCAGGTCGAGCAGCGGCAGGGCGAGGAGACCTTCGACTTCCGCGCGCGACCAGTCGTGGCGGATGGCGCCGAAAACGGCGGGAGGGCATGCAGTCATGGGCAGTCCGGGGTCGGCGGATCACGTTCCGCGCCGCGCATGTTCCGGGCGGTGGCTGCAATTGTCAACGGATGAGCGCCCATCAAGTCGACGATTGGCCATCTCTTGTTCATTCAGACGACGCGGCGACGCAGCCAAGCCCCGCGCGGCACCGGCTGGACGCGCGGGCTCCCCGAACGTGACCTTGGCCGTGCGCGGGTGCGCCTCAGACCCAGCGCTTCAGCCGCCGGCCCTCGATATCGGTGAACGAGCCGGAGAGGATCATGATCAGGTCGATCAGCACCCACACGCCGAGGCCGCCGGCCGTCACCAGCATCAGGATACCGGTGCCGATCTTGCCGGCGTAGTAGCGATGCGCGCCGAGGTAGCCGAAGAAGATGCAGAGCAGAAACGCCGGCAGGACGAGCTTCTCCGACTCCCCGGCGAGCAACTGGCGTGCGCCACAGCCGGGGCAGTTCGCGGCGCTCTCGTGGATCTGCCGGCCGCAGACGCGGCAGAAGACCATGCCGGCGTTGGCCGTCGTGTTGGGATCGGCATTCATGTTCATCGCTCACCCCTTTCGCCTCAGCGCCCCCCGGGCGCGCGGTGCGCCGGTTCGGGCCGCCCCAGGCGGCCCGAACCGGTCGCCCGTGACGAAAACACCGCCGGCGCGCAAAAGTTGCGGGCCGCTCAGCGCGCGTACACGTAGTGCAGCGCCACGCCGATGAAGATCGCCATGCCCACGTAGTTGTTGTTCAGAAATGCCCGCAGGCAGGCAGCCGGTTCGCGCCGGCGAATCAGCCACTGCTGATAGACGAACAGCCCCGCCACGACGATGAGCCCGGCCGTGTACCACGTGCCGAGCTTCAAGTCGTGGCCGGCGAGGGCGAGCGCGACGAGCATGATCGCCTGCAGCACTCCGATCAGCAGCCGGTCGAGATCGGCGAACAGCAGAGCGCTCGACTGGATGCCGACTCGGCGGTCATCGTCGCGGTCGACCATGGCGTACTGCGTGTCATACACCACCGCCCAGATCACCGCCGCGATGTACAGCACCCAGGCCACCCGCGGCACGGCACCGAGCTGGGCGGCGAAGGCCATCGGGATGCTCCAGCCCCCGAAGGACAGCCCCAGGTACAGTTGCGGCAGCGGGAAGAAGCGCTTCACGAACGGATAGGAGGCGGTGAGCGCGGCGCCGATCACGGCGAGTTCGATGGTCAGACGATTCAGGCGCATCACCAGCCACAGCGCCGCGACCATCAGTACCAGGAACAGGCCGAGCGCCTCGGCGGGAGAGACTCGGCGCGCGGCGAGCGGACGGTCACGCGTGCGTCTGACGTGCGGATCGATGTTGCGATCGGCGAAGTCGTTGATGATGCAGCCGGCGGCACGCATGATCACCACGCCGACCACGAAGACGATGAGCACGCCCGGATCGGGTCGCCCGCGCCCGGCGATCCACAGTGCCCACAGCGTCGGCCACAGCAGCAGCCAGGTGCCGATGGGCCGGTCGAAGCGGGCCAGCCGGCCGTACTCCTCGATCCGCCGTGCCACGCGGTGCAGGAGCGGCGCCTCGCCCGGCCCGCGGTTCTGACCGACTTGATCGATCGCAGCTGACATCGGCCCTACCCTACCCTCCCGTATTGCTCGCCGCCGGCGATCCAGCGGGCCGAGAGCGCCGCGATATTATCCGGATAGTCGCTGAGGAGCACCTCGGCGGCCGCCTGCACCCGCGGCAGCAGGTCGGCATCGCGCATCAGGTCTGCGACCCGCATCTGCGCCAGTCCGGTCTGCCGCGTGCCGAGCAGCTCACCGGGTCCGCGCAACTCGAGGTCGCGACGGGCGATCTCGAAGCCGTCATTGGTCCGGCGCATGACCTCCAGCCGGCGGCTCGCGAGCGGCGAGAGCGGCGCGCGGTACAGCAGCACACAGCTGCTCGCCGCCGCGCCACGACCCACGCGGCCGCGCAGCTGGTGCAACTGCGCGAGCCCCATGCGCTCGGCATTCTCGATCACCATCAGCGTCGCGTTCGGCACGTCAACGCCGACCTCGATGACCGTCGTCGCCACGAGCAGCTGGATGCGGCCGGCCTGGAAGGCGAGCATCACCTCGTCCTTCTTCGCCGCGCTCAGCCGGCCGTGGACGAGACCGACGCGCACCTCGGGCAACGCTTCGGCCAGCACGGCGGCGGTTTCCTCCGCCGCCTGGGCGCGCAGCTCCTCGGACTCCTCGATCAACGGACAGACCCAATACACCTGCCGGCCCGTGCGGCTGGCCTGCGCGACGCGCGCCACGACCTGATCGCGGCGCTGTTCCGGCACGACCACGGTCTGCACCGGCGTGCGCCCGGGCGGCAACTCGTCGATCACCGAGACGTCCAGATCGGCGTAGGCGGTCATGGCGAGCGTGCGCGGGATGGGCGTGGCCGTCATGATGAGCTGATGGGGGAAGCGGCCACTTGCGCGACCCTTCTCCTGCAGGCGCAGCCGCTGCTGCACGCCGAAGCGATGCTGCTCGTCGACGATCACCAGCGCCAGATCGGCGAACTCGATGCCCTCCTGGAACAACGCGTGCGTGCCGATCACCACCCGCACCTCGGCGGAGGCGACCGCCTCGAGCGCGCTGCGCCGGGTCCGTGCCGGCTGGGCGCCCGAGAGCAACGCCACCGGCAACCCGAGCGGCTCGAACCAGGCGCGGAAATTGCGCGCATGCTGCTCGGCGAGCAGCTCGGTCGGCGCCATCAGGGCAGCCTGCAGGCCACTGCCGGCGGTCCGCGCCGCTGCGAGCGCTGCCACGACGGTCTTGCCGCAGCCGACATCGCCCTGCACCAGGCGGACCATCGGCCGCTCGGCGCGCAGGTCGGCCTCGACTTCGGCGAGCGCGCGCGCCTGTGCACCGGTCAGCTGAAAAGGCAGCGAGGCCAGCAGCCGCGCGGCGAGCCCGTCGGCATCCTCGAGCGCGCGCGCCGGATCGGTCCGGGTGGTGCGTTTCAACAGCCGCAGGTTCGCCTGGTGCGCCAGCAGCTCCTCGAAGGCCAGCCGCCGCTGCGCCGGGTGGCGGCGGGCGGAGAGTTCCTCGAGCCGGGCGTTCTTCGGCGGCCGGTGCACGTAATGCAGCGCCTCGCGCAGCGATGGCAGATGCAGATCCTCGAGCAGCTCGCGCGGCACCCAGTCGCGTACGCCGGCCGTGTCGAGCTCGCGCAGCGCCTGTCCGATCAACATGCGCAGGCGTCCCTGGGTCACCCCTTCGGTGAGCGGATACAGTGGCGTCAACGTGTCCTCCACCGGCTCGGAGCGCTCGCTGACCCGCCGGTACTCCGGGTGGACCATCTCCAGGCCCTGCGGCCCGCGCCGCACTTCCCCGAAACAGCGCAGCCGCGCACCACGCACCAGACCCTCCTGCTGGCTGGCCGAGAAGTGGAAGAACCTGAGCGTGAGGAATCCGCTGCCGTCGGACAGCCGCGTCAGCAGCTGGCGTCGGCGGCGGAACACCACCTCGGTCAGCTGCACCTCGCCTTCGATGAGCGAGCGCATGCCGGGATAGAGCTCCCCGATGCGCCGGCACTCGGTGCGGTCGTCATAGTCGACGGGCAGGACGAACAGCAGATCCTGCACCTGCGCGATGCCGAGGCGGCGCAGCCGCTCGGCGAGCGCGTCCCCGACGCCGCGCAGTGCGGTCACCGGCCGCTGTTCGCTCGCCCCGGTCGTGCGCGCCGCCTCAGCCAAGGTGCAGGATGCACTCCGCCTCGACGCGCGCCCCACGCGGCAGCTGCGCCACACCGACCGCGGCGCGCGCCGGATAGGGCTGCGGGAAGTACTGCGCCATGATCTCGTTGACCTTGGCGAAGTGCGCCAGATCGGTCAGATAGATGTTGACCTTGACCGCCTGCGCCAGCGTGCCGCCGGCGGCGCGAGCGACCGCATCGAGGTTGTCGAACACCCGACGAATCTCGGCCTCTATGTCCCCCGCCACCAGCTCCTTGGTGGCCGGATCGAGGGGAATCTGCCCCGACAGATACACCGTATCCCCGGCGCGCACGGCCTGGGAATACGTGCCGATGGCCGGCGGCGCCTTGTCGGTATGAATGATCGTGCGGCTCATGCTTGTCCTCATGCGGTATGGGAATTGGAATCCGTCTCGTCGAGCTCCTCGCTGTCAGCGCGATCGCCGCGCGCATGCGCGGCGATCGTACGGCTGACGCGCGTCACGTCCGGCAGGCGGCGGATGACGCGCATCACGCGCGCCAGCTGCTTGCGGTCATGCACCTTCAGCTCGAAGGTCAGAATCGAGGCGTCCCCCTCCTGCTCCTCGATCGAGACGTGATGGATGTTGGTATCGGCGCTGGCAATGGCCGCGGCCACCCTGGCGAGCACGCCGGTGCGGTTGACCACATCGACGCGGATCTCTGAATTGAACAGCCGCTCGGGGGCGGACTGCCAGCTCACCGGCAGCCACTTCTCGGGATGCTTGCGGTAGTCCTCGACGTTCACGCAGCGGTCGCGATGGATGACCACGCCGCGACCGGCGGAGAGAAAGGCAAACACCGGGTCGTTGGGCAACGGGAAACAGCAACGCGCGTACGTCACCAGCAGTCCCTCGGTGCCGGCGATGGCGAGCGGCGCGGCCATGGGCGCGCCCTGCTCCGCGGTGCCTGCCGGCAGGAGCCGGCGCGCCACCAGGGGCGCGAGGCGCTCGCCGAGCCCGATCTTCTCGTACAGCTCGTCCAGGTCCTTCATGCCGAGTTCCCCGAGCATGACCTCGCGGGTCGCGGCCGGCACGCTCTCCAGGAACAGGCCGAATTCCGTCAGCGACTGCGTCAGCAGCCGCTGGCCGAGCGCGATCGCCTCGCTGCGGCGCAGGCTCTTCAGGTAGTGCCGGATGGCGCTGCGCGCCTTGGCGGTCACCACGAAGCTCACCCAGGCGGGATTGGGCACGGCGCCCTTGGCCGTGATGATCTCGATGGTCTGGCCGTTGCGCAGCACCGTGCGCAGCGGCGTCAGACGCCGGTCCACCTTGGCGGCGACGCAGCGGTTGCCCACGTCCGTGTGCACGGCGTAGGCGAAATCCACCACGGTCGCGCCGCTCGGCAGCCGCAGGATCTTGCCCTTCGGGGTGAATACGTAGACCTTGTCGGGATACAGGTCGACCTTGACGCTCTCGAGGAACTCCTCCGAGCTGCCGTCCTCCTGCAGTTCCACCAGGCCCGAGAGCCACTCTCTGGCTCGCGCCTGCTCCATCGAGCCGGCGTCCTCGCCCGATTTGTACTTCCAGTGCGCGGCGATGCCGGACTCGGCCACGCGGTGCATGTCCTCGGTGCGGATCTGCACCTCGATCGGCACCGCGTTGGGGCCGAACAGCGTCGTGTGCAGCGACTGGTAGCCGTTCACGCGCGGTATGGCGATGTAATCCTTGAACCGGCCGGGCATCGGCTTGAACACCGAATGCACCACGCCGATGGCACGGTAACAGGTATCGAGCTCATCGACGATGATGCGCAGGCCGTAGACGTCCACGATTTCCGTGAGCGAGGCGCGCTTGCGCAACATCTTCTTGTAGATGCTGTAGATGTGCTTCTCGCGCGTCTCCACCCGCGCCTCGATACCGTGCTTCGCCAGGGCCGCCGACAGCTGCTGCTCGATTTTCTGCAGGAACTCCTTCTGGTTGCCACGCGCCTTGCGCAGCGCGTGCTCGAGCACGCGGTAGCGCTGCGGGTACAGCGCGCGGAAGCCGAGTTCCTCGAGTTCCAGCTTGAGGTTATACAGGCCGCAGCGCTCGGCGATCGGCGCGTAGATGTCGAGTGTCTCGCGGGCGATGGCCCGACGCCGGTGCGGCGGCATCGCCTGGATCGTGCGCATGTTGTGCGTACGGTCGGCGAGCTTGACCAGGATGACGCGCAGGTCGCGCACCATCGCGAGCAGCATCTTGCGGAACGACTCCGCCTGCGCCTCCTCGCGATTCTTGAACTGGATGGCATCGAGCTTGGTCACCCCGTCGACCAGCTCGGCCACGTCGGCACCGAAGCGCTCGACGAGCTGGTCCTTGGGCGTCGGGGTGTCCTCGATGACGTCGTGCAGGATCGCCGCGATCAGGGTATCGGCATCGAGGCGCAGGTCGGCGAGGATGGCCGCCGTCGCGACCGGGTGGGCGATGTACGGCTCGCCGGAGAGGCGCTTCTGCCCCTCATGCGCCGAGGCACCGAATTCCGCCGCGGCGCGGACGCGGGCGACCTGGTCGGCCGGCAGATAGCTGCCGACGTTCGCCAGCAGCTCCTTCAGTCCCGGAGTACGCCTTCCGCCGGGAAGCAGCCCGAGGAGGGAAGACGCATAGTCCATAGCTCAGGGGTCAGCCGTGACACTGCGCCGCACCGCTGCCGACCGCTCGCCGGGCGTTACTCGCCCAGACCGAACTGGGGAGCGCGGAATGCGGACTGCATGTCCAGTTCCGGCACGTCCGGGGCGGGCGGCTCGGCCGGCGGCGGCTCCGGCTCGCGCAGCATCTCGACCGTGACGTTGCCCGCGGCGATCTCGCGCAGCGCAACCACCGTCGGCTTGTCGTTCTCGACGGCGATGGTCGGCTCGGCCCCATTGGCCAGACGCCGGGCGCGCTGCGCCGCCAGGATCACCAGCTGGAACAGGTTATCGACGTTTTGCAGGCAGTCTTCGACGGTAATGCGGGCCATGGCGACACTTAAATATGAATGATTGGGTGGGCACGGCTGGCGCCCAGGGGTCCCCTACTATACGGCAAGGGCGGGTGCTCAGGCCAGCAGCCGGGCGAGCAGCGCGGTCAGCTCCGGCCGGTAGGCGGCCAGCCCCTCCGCCCGGCCCGTGACGATGCGCACCAGATCGTCCACGGCCCGCTCGAAATCATCGTTGACCACGACGTCGTCGAACTCGCTCCAGTGCGCCATGTCGCCGACCGCCTCGTGCAGGCGCCGCTCGATCACCGCAGCGGAATCCGTGGCTCGGCCGCGCAGGCGCTGCTCGAGCGCCTCGCGCGAGGGGGGCAGGACAAAGATGGTATGGCACTCGGGCAGCGCCGCGCGCACCTGGCGGGCGCCCTGCCAGTCGATCTCGAGCACGATGTCGGTGCCCGCGGCGAGCTGCCGCTCCACCGGCTCGCGCGCGGTACCGTAGTAGTTGCCGAACACCTGGGCATGCTCGAGAAAGCGCCCCTCGGCGACCATACGCTCGAACTGCTCCACGGAGACGAAATGGTATTCGCGGCCGTCGGTCTCCGTGGCGCGCTGCGGCCGGGTGGTGTGGGAGATCGACAGGCGCAGCGCGGGCTGGCGCTCGAGCAGGGCCCGCACCAGCGAGGTCTTGCCCGCTCCCGAGGGTGCTGCGAGCACGAACAGCTGGCCGCGCCGCGGCACCTGCGGACCCTCCGCGGCGGGCCCGGCGGCCAACAGCTCCCGGCTGCGCGCCGCGAGCTCGCGCAGCGCCTGCCCGCGATGACTCGCGGCGTTCTTCTCCGCGGGGGTGAGCTGCGCGGCGGTCCGCGCCGATCCGAGCGGCTGAAAAATCGGGTCGTAGCCGAAACCGCCCGTGCCGCGCGGCGCGAGCGTGATGCGCCCCTCCCAGCGGCCCGTGGCGAGGAGCGGGTTCGGATCCTCGCCGCTGCGCACCAGCGCGATGACGCACTGGTAGCGTGCGCCGCGCGCCTGCTCGGGTACGCCGGCGAGTTCGGCCAGGAGCTTGCGCACATTCGCCTCGTCACTGGCGCCCTCGCCGGCGTACCGGGCCGAGAAGACGCCCGGCCGTCCCTGCAGCGCGTCGACTTCGATCCCGGAGTCATCGGCAAGCGCCGGCAGGCCGGTCAGCCGCGCCGCGTGACGCGCCTTCAGCAGCGCATTGTCCCGAAACGTCACCCCGGTCTCGGGTGGCGTGTCGATGCCGAAGGCCGCCTGCGGCAGCACGGCGAGGCCCGAGGGAGCGAGCAGCTCCGCCAGTTCCCGGAGCTTGCCCGCGTTGCCGCTGGCCAGAACGACTTTCACGCCTCGATGGCCCGGCTCTGCAGCGGGAACAGCCGCTCGATGCCGCCGGCGGCGAGCGCGAGCATCGCGTCGAGCTCGTGCCGACGGAAGGCGTGGCCCTCGGCCGTGCCCTGCACTTCGATGAACGCACCGCCGTCGTTCATCACCACGTTCATGTCCACCTCGGCCTGCGAGTCCTCCGCGTAATCCAGGTCGAGCACCGGGAGTCCGCCGACGATACCGACCGAGACGGCCGCCACCTGGCCGTGCAGCGGCGTGCGGGCTATCAGCCGCCGACGCTCCAGTGCCCGGCACGCCTGCGCCAGGGCGACGAAGCCGCCGGCGATCGAGGCCGTACGGGTGCCGCCATCGGCCTGCAGGACGTCGCAGTCGACGGTGACGGTGCGCTCCCCGAGCGCCTTCAGATCGACCACGGCGCGCAGCGAGCGGCCGATCAGGCGCTGAATCTCCAGGGTGCGGCCACTCTGCTTGCCGCGAGCCGCCTCACGCGCCGAGCGCGTATGGGTCGCGCGCGGCAGCATGCCGTACTCGGCGGTGATCCAGCCCTGGCCCTTGCCGCGCAGAAACGCCGGCACGGTCTCCTCGACACTGGCGGTGCACAGCACCTGGGTATCGCCGAACTCGACCAGCACCGCCCCCTCGGCATGCTTGGCGAAGCGGCGCGTGAAGGTCACGGGCCGCATCTGGTCGGCATCGCGTCCACTCGGTCGGGTCATCTGTGCGCTCGCTGCTATTTATCGCCGAGCCACCGCAATGCGGCAGCCGAGGTGTTGTCACTGCCGCTACCGGCGCGCCGCACGGCCCGCCGGGCCAGCTCGAGCACCTTCTCGCGCAGTGGCGCGGGAGGTGGACCGAACTCGCTCGCGAGCTCCTCGTCCTTCAGCGGCCCCCAGAGGCCATCGCTGCACACGAGCAGCACGTCGCCGGATTCGAGCGGCCGGCGGCGCGTGAGCGCCATGTCGGGCAGAATCGGGCCGCCGCCGAGGCAGCATTCAACATAATTGCGCATCGGATGGGCCTGTGCCTGCTCGGCGGTGATCAGTCCCTCGCGCAGCAGCCCCTCGACGTGACTGTGGTCACGGCTGCGCCCGACGAGCTTCGCGCCGCGCACGTGGTAGATGCGGCTGTCGCCGATATGCGCCCACCAGGATGCGCCGTGCTGCACCAGGCACAGCGCGCAGGTGGCGCGCGGGCGCTGGTCGATTGGCGCATCGGCGCCGAGCTTTACGACCGCATCGTGTGCGCGGCCGAGCGTCAGGTGCAGAAACCCCAGTGGGTCGAACAGTGGCTGCGCGGTCTGCCGGAACGCCTCGATGATGGTCTGCCGGGCGACTTCCGCGGCGCGTCCGCCATCGGCATAGCCGCCCATGCCGTCGACGACGAGCAGCAGCGCCGCGTGCTCGCTCACCGAGACCGCAACCCGGTCCTGATTCTCCCCGCGTCCGCCCTGCAGGCTGACGTCGGCGTAGTCGATCCGCAATTGACGCCCGTATATCTGTTAAAGTTCGGGGCCCGCTTTATATCACCCCAGGCCGCCGGGAGCGTAGCGTTTCCACTTGATTTCCAGCATGACAGGCTTCGCTCGGCGCGAGAGCTCCGGACCCTGGGGCAGTCTCGTGTGCGAGCTGCGCAGCGTCAATCACCGGTTTCTCGAAACCGGCTTCAGACTGCCCGAGGAGCTGCGCGCGGCGGAAGGGGATCTGCGCCAGCGCCTCGCCCAAGAGGTGCGGCGCGGCAAGGTCGACTGCACGCTCACCTACCGGCCGACGCAGGCCTCGGCGGCGAGCCTTGAGGTGGACACGCTTGCGCTCGAGCGACTCACCGGCCGCATCGGCGAGCTCGGCCGGGCCTTCCCGGCCGGCTCGGTGAACCTGCTCGAGGTCCTGCGCTGGCCCGGCATCCTGAAGGACCCCGGTACCGGTGGCGAGGCGCTGCTCGCGGCGGCCCGGGAGCTGTTCGAGGACGCGGTGGCGGAGCTGTGCGCGGCGCGCAACCGCGAGGGAGAGAAGCTGCGCGAGGTGCTCGAGCAGCGCTGCGCGGCGCTCGAGGTCCTGGTCAAGCAGGTCCAGGGACGCCTCCCCGAGGTGCAGGCCCGCCTCACCACGCGGGTCCGTGATCGGATCAAGGAGCTCGCCGCAGGGGCCGACCCGGACCGGCTCGAGCAGGAGATCGCGCTCCTGCTGCAGCGACTCGATGTCGATGAGGAGCTCGAGCGGCTCGCGGGCCACATCACGGAGGTCCGCCGCGTGCTCACGGGGCGTGAGCCGGCCGGCCGGCGGCTCGACTTCCTGATGCAGGAGCTGAACCGCGAGGCCAATACGCTCTCCTCGAAGTCGCAGGACCTCGAGACCACGCGCTGCGCGGTGGACATGAAGGTCCTGATCGAACAGATGCGCGAGCAGGTGCAGAACGCGGAATAGGATCCGGGTGCGTCCGTTGATATCCGCGGAAGATGCGTTAAGCCCCTGAGTTTCAGTGGTTTTTAGCCAGATTCGTCCGCTGGCGTCCAATCTCGTCTGAGCTAGTCTTGTAGCTGGATCGGTAGCTGGTTTGTAGCTAGATCCGTGGCTGGGATTCGACGAGCAAGGGGTGTGCCTATCCAGCAACAGCCTTCTTGATGTCGGCAGCCGCGAGGGTTGCCCGCATTAACCTCTCTCGGTCCACCTCCCTGACATGCGCAATGTCGTTTCTTACAGGCGCGATTGCCGAGACAGCGTCGTTCAAATGTCCCTTTGTTTCCTTACTCCATAGAAACGTTCGCCCCACGACGTCGGAGATACTTCTATGTGTAAGCCGTGGAAGCAATTGCCCAAGGTAATCGATCGGAACTCTACATCTTCCTTCTCCGGATCAGCACCAAGCGCTGTGTATTCTTCGGTCGAGACGGCGCCTTGTACGGCGATGCGGAGCCTGCCCTTCCTGAAATCGAGCGCGATCAGCCTACCGGTCAGCAAGCGCAGTCCTCGCGGTGTCTCCCTCACAATCCAGCCGCCTGGCCGCTCTTCGTCTGCGTTCTCGATTGCAAATGCCGTTAGCTGAAGGACGGCCTGCCGCGTCTCGGGGTCGCCGAACGCGTCATCCATCTTGCGGGCAACTCGCGCCATTACTTCTGGTCGCGAGGCCCACGCCTTTGTCATCTCGTCAAATGGAGGGGTGCCGGAGATTGCTGCGCTTGCATTCCGACGCCCCTTCAAGAACTGCGCGACGGCTGGAAACTCCTTGGCAAGATACGCAACATCTAGCGAGGGAGGTGCGCTGGCGAGTAGTTTGCGCCCAAGATCGGAGATGCGAAATTTCCCTGCGCCCGTCGCATCGAGTAGCCCGGCCTTTCGCAGATACGTGGATGTCCAGGCAACTCGGTTGTACAGCCTGGTCTGACCAGACTTGAGCAAGATCTGCCTTTCCTCCGGCGAAACGTTGAATTCGTTCCCGAGCGTCTCAACTGATTCGGCCAGTGAGTGGGTGTTCCCATCGGAACACAGCCGGAGAAGGGGCAGCATGAGCGTCTGGAAATCTGGAATTGCCATTCTGCGCTTCTCCTTAGGCCGTAATCGGTCACAAAGACTTCTATCAACTCACCGATTGCATGTATTCAGGATGAAGTCGAGGACAACATGCTTGTACTCGGCTGCGTCCATGTTGTTGCGCAGTGCATCCGCAGCGGCCCACAGCTCGGCCTCGAAGCCGAGGTTGGCGGTGGTGGCACTGCCGCCAGCGCCCTTCTTGGTTCTTCTCGCCATGAGACTTCCCTATCGATCGAGCGCCAGCATCCTGACGAAACCGGCGATCCGCTCGGCTTCGGCGCTGGTCAGGTCATTCGGAATATTGATCAGAGTTACGACAACGCCTGGCCGAACGGGAACCGAAGAACGATAGGTTCCCGCAACGTCGTCCGGGGCTTGTTCCGTGGCGTCCCTTGTCACGGGCTCGCTGTTGGCGGACCCCTTGTCCTTCTTGCGTGGCGCGCTGGTGGTGCGGGTCTTGATCGTGAAGTTCGCGGGATCCTCGCGCCAGTTGAGGAACAACTCGACCGCGCGCCGAACCCGGCGGCCGTACTCCTTTAACGACGTGGGATTGAAATCCTTGGCGCGCTTGTTCGTGAAGCGCTTGATGGCCGTGTCGAGGTCCAACTGGCTCAGGTCGGCCTTCTCATCGTCAGAGAGGATGGCGAGGACATTTCTCGTCGCGACGGCCAGGGCCTGGGCGGTGGCTGCCGGCATGAGCCCCTTGTCGCCGGCATGGTCAAGAAATTCCAGCAGATCGTCCGCCGAGTACCCATTTGCCATGACAATATTCCTACGGTATATTGGCTGCCAGACGGAAATATAACGTATTGATATGGCCGACGCAAACATCCACTACCCGCGGGTCATTCAGCCCCAGCTGAGTGCCGACCTGACGCTGTACCCCGTGGTTGCGGTGATGGGGGCGCGGCAGGTCGGCAAAAGCACTATCTGCCAGGAAATCGCTGAAGCACAGGACTTCGCGCGGCGAACGCTCGATGACCGCGACGTTCGCGAACAGGCCATTGCGGACCCCGAAGGGTTCCTGGCGGACCTCGGCGACGGTGGGGCTTTCATCGACGAGGTGCAACGGGCTCCGGACCTGATGCTGGCCATCAAGGCTGTCGTCGATCGGGACGGGCGAATGGGCCAATACCTGGTCAGCGGGTCGAACCAGCCCAATGTCGGTCAGTCCGTCAGTGACTCCCTGGTGGGGCGCGCAACGTACCGCACGCTCCGGCCCCTGACGCTGAGCGAACTGCGCTTCGACGAGGAACTCCGGGGCTGGAGCTTCCTGTTCGGTCCCGACGAAGCTGCGGTGATCGCCGAGCTTGAACGACGGGCCGCCTCCAGCGGGGCCTTGGATTGGCAAGCCGTCGTCAGGACGGGAGGGTTCCCTCGGGCCGTGGCAGCCCCCGCGGATCAGCGCCTGCGGGTACTCGACGACTACGTGGAGATCTTTTCCCGCCGCGACATCCTGGAGATCCTCGAAGTCGAGTCAGCTCCGCGACTGGAAGCCTTCGTGCGACTGACGGCCGCAAGAACCGGGCAGGAACTCAATGTGACTGGCCTGTCCAACGACCTGGGCACACCGGTCACCACCATCCGGCGATGGCTTGAAGCGCTCCAACGCAGCTATCTCATCGAACTCATCCCGCCGTATTCGAGAAATTCAGGGCAGCGTGTGATCAAGGCGCCGAAGCTGTACAGCGTCGATGCCGCGCTCGCCCTGGCGGCCTCGCGCGAGACCGCCCCGACGGGCTTCCACCTGGAGACCCTGATTGCCAGCGACTTGCTCGTCTGGCGGGATGGCTCGCCGTCCCGTGATCTCCACCACTGGCGACTGAGCTCAGGTCAGGAGGTCGATTTCATTCTGGAGGAGAACGGGCAGCTGCTACCCGTCGAGGTCAAGGCGGGCAACTCGGTCGGTGCAGACGAAGCGCGGCACCTGGTCACTTTTCGCGAACGTCACGCGAATACGCCGCGGGCTGTCTTGCTGAGTTGCGATCCGCAGATCAGAGTCATCAGGCCGGGCATACTTGCGTGTCCGTGGTGGGCGGTCATGTGACGCGACACCTGATTCGGCTGATTGCAAGGTTGGGCTTCGGCCAGTTGAAACCCTGAAGATTTCGGCTTGCCGTGTCGCGGAAATTGCAGAACTTTGGTGTGTAGCTGGCGATGTAGCTAACGAGGTTGGACGATCGTGAGTCCTTTTCTGAATCAGACACATGCACGCGCAGCGCGCGAGCAGGCGCAGAACGCCGAATTGCGTTCGGGGATGTCGAGGGGCGTCCATCGCCGTCCCGAATACCCTGCATGTCTAGTGTTTTTGGCCACAAATGGCCGCAGCCATACAGCTCCACATCGGCCATCTTGTAGCTAGCCGGGTAGCTGCTATTCGACGAACTGCGGCGCGCCCGCCTCGTCGAACTGCCGCCTATCGAGCAGTTAAATCGGTGTAGTTGGTGACACAGCCTCCAGGCAGTACTCGTTGCTGCTGCTGTCGACTACCCGCACCAGTTGAATGAGAAACGGGTCGAACTGCAGCTGATTGTTACCACC
>JAKAZL010000060.1:0-6944 GCA_021815925.1 Pseudomonadota bacterium
ACGTCACGCAATTCGCGCTTGGGAACAACTTTGTGCGGCAGACGATGATTGAATTTTTTGGCGGTCCGCCGGTTGGGCGGTTCCTTCCGCGCTATCGACTCATGGATCCGGCTGGCGACGGGAGAGCGGCAAACGGGCCTGTTCTCTTTGAGTTTGTGAGTAGAAACCCCGGGGCAGGCCAGTTCGTCGAAGAGTGGCGATCTGTAGGTACCGAGGTTGAAGCATTTGCGTATCGACATAGTGTACATGCTCTCAATGTGCCGGCCGAAGCCAACCTGTCGCGCCTGCGGAACCTATATTGGACTAAGCTGAATCTGTTTGGGCCGCGCTCAGTTACGGCGTCTGAACTGAAGAGTGTCGGACTAAACGTCCCGGACCATGGGTGGTGGAATTCTAAGTGGGATCGCGAGCGTCCCGCGGATGGCAGTCGGAAGTGCCGATCCAGTTGCCGATCCAGGCTTCAGCTGCGAGACACGCGAACAAAGGCAGTACATGCGAGCCGGTGAGCGGTACCTTGCGAGTAACAATTGATTCCAGACTCGGACGACTCAATAGATCGTGATGCGCGAGTTCCCCGCATAAGAGGTATTCCGACAGGAAATTCATGCTCCGGTCGAGCAGTCCGATTGCATGGTGAGTGGTTTGACCCTTGACTTCGCGGCTCAGTATTTCCGCGGGCACGAGCTCTCTGAAGGCGTGTCGCGCAAGACCGCGCGAGTTCCCTCGATACAATAGATCATAGGTCGGTATGCGAAGGCATGCTTCGATTATCGGTTGCGAAAGAATGGGCTGAAGTTCCATGCAGCCTTGGGTTAGAGGTGGTGGACGACGTCGGTGAATTGCCTCAGCGAGCAGCAGAATCTGCTGGCGCTTCCCGGGAGGCGCGCTTCGAGCAATTGCAGCCCACGGATGCCTGGAGTATGCGACTGGGTTGAAATGCCGTATGGCCGGCGTGGAGAGGAACGAATGCGTTCCGCGAGAGAGTCCCACGAAGGGATCTCGCGTGCCAAAGTGAGGAAAGAGCGTGCGCCAAATTAACCGCGGTATTGAGGTTCCCGTAAGTTGCGATGCACTGTGCAGGGTTTCAATGAGGGGGAGGCCGATTCCACGGAGACGAATTGAGTCCCTTACGATCAAGTCCGTGGGCATCGCGAGAAGTACGTGATCACCCCCTTCGCCGGTCCAGATGGCGTCGAATCTGTATGAGGCCCGAAGCATTTCAAAAAAGGGCTTCTCGAGGAGACTGACAGTCGCTGTGATGGAGGGTTTTGCGCCTAATGTCTGAGGGAGAAGCTCTTTGTCGATCGATTGCTGGCCGAACTCCCATGGACTTTCAAGCAGCGGTGTCCGTGTGGAGTTTGCTGAGATCCGGGCATACCGCCGTTCATCTTCTGCAGGTCCGTCGGCATAGCGATTGAGGCAGATGACAGGGCGGCGTCTGCTGGAACGAGCAAGCAGCGCTAGCACAAGCGAAGAATCGAATCCTCCCGAGAGGCTGTGCAATAGCGACTCATGAATTCCGGCCCAGGCATCGATGCTTGACTGCAGTACACGACGCATGGAATCGCACATTGCGGGAATTGTCGCGCCAGGGTCGGGCTCGATGAATTCCAGGGGGTTCCATTCAAGGTTGATCGTACGGCGGCCGCCCTGACAGCTGAGGACCTCTCCCGCCAGTAGTTCGTAGATTCCGGCTATCGCCGTATCACGGATCTGGAGTTGACTGTATGAGAGGAAGGCGGCGATGTATCGCCAGTTTATGTCGAATGACATCAATGGTGCCGCGCTGTCGGAGCCGGAGAAGGCACGGAAGTAGCGAGCATCTGAGGCGAATAACGTCACGTTGCCCGTATGCGTGTAATAGCACGGGATCATGCCGGAGCAATCTCGTAGTGCCCACCAATTGCCGGTGGATGGGTTGGCAATCAGGGCGACATAGCATCCCCAGTGATGGCGTGTAAGGCGGTGTATGGTTGCGTGTTCGGCAACTGCAAGAGTCGAGTCTGATTCCAGATTGCTGGTGAGAGGGCTGTGCTGACCACTTGGATTGAATAACGTGCCAAGAAGAACCCCTTGGCCGTCGCACATCACGTGCGCGCAGAGGTAGGGTACCGGAGAGTTTCGGCCGTAAACGACGATTCCGGCCCGCTGCAGAACGGGAGTCCAAGCGCTTTGCGGCACTCGTCCGATCGCGGTTTCAGCGGCCCGCGATTGGTCTGGATCGAGTGGGTTCCATAGAATCGCGAGGTATGGCAGATCCAATGTGTCTCCTTATACCATCATGATTGGGGAATAGAGCCTCGTGCGGTCTAGGTGTTCGTTTAGAACCACCGTTCCAATCTGCAGCCAGCAGTGTGCCGCGAACGGGTCCTCCTTGACCCCAAAGATCCAGCGGGCACGTATTCCGCGTCTCAGGAGAAGGAGCAGCAGTGCAAGAGAGTCGAATAGGCACAAGTAATCGCGCGGATACCAGGGTCGGAAGGCGAGAAATTGTCGCGTCAATGCGGCGGCGTGCCGGAGGTTGTCGTTGTGCGGCTCGCTGCAATTCGGTGCGTTGGGTGCGGTGAAGCGATCGATGATGCGTGGTAGAGGCACGCAGCGAAGAGACCAGTCGGCGGAAGCTAATGCGGCAATGATGGGCATGCGCGCCCGGTCGACGTCCAAGGCGGTTGACGGAAGGAGCAGCGAGCCGATTTCGCGTTCGGGAGGAACTGGAGGTCGCTGGGGCGATTGGGAATGCTGAGCGCTTCGGCGGAGAATGCCGGCTGCTATCAGGTCATCGGCCAGCAGAGAAACCTCGGCACTTGAGGTCTGGTCATATGGGGGAGGTGCGTCCGACAGCGCCCAGCCGGCGATCTGGGGCGAGAGGGCCTCCATGAGGTGCCGCGGCACGGATAGGTATCGATCCCGAGGGAGATCGAGAAACATGCAATGTCGGCCGGTTATGCATGCGAATACATCAGGTGCGAACTCATACATGGGCGTTTCCGGTTGCGTTGCCGCTGTCATGAGCGTTGGGCGATGCGCGGCCGAAGCCGCGCATCGCCACTCCAGTTAGAGCTGCTTCTGGCCCAGCTCGACACCATTCTCGATGGTTTCCGGGGCGAATCCCTTCGTCTCCGCAGAGACACTGCCGTGGTACTGCATGGTTGCTTTCCTCAGTGGAGGTTAATGATGGACTCTGTCACTCGTGGAGCGGCGCCGAATTCCACGATGACGAGATCACGGAAGGAGCGTCCAGTAGGTTTGTCAAGGCCGGCTTTTGTGCTTTGGGTGCGTGTTGCGGCGATCGAGCGCCCGGGTTGACGCGCTGATGGGGCGGCCTGCGGTACCGACATTGCGGAGGAGCGGAAGGTTGGGAATTTGAGTTGTGTCCGATCAATGAGTTATGGCGCGGTGGAGTGCGAATCGGTTGGTAGGTTGGGAGTTTTGAATAGTGCCGGCAGAATGCGCGAGATGCGCGCCGCGATGGGGAGTTCGGTTGCCCCGTCGCAGGAGCAGGTTGGGAAGAGCAGGTGTCAGGGGAGAGGATTGCGGGGAGAGGTTGGGGATGGCGGTGGCGTTCGTCGGACGTGGTGAGTACGGTGACGAAGAAGGCGAGTTTTGGCAGGTTGCATCGCTCTGGCGCCGAGAGTACCGTGAGTTACGCAAACCGTGTTTGCCGTGCGCGGCCGGCATCGTGGCGGCGGCTCGGCAAGAGTGACTCGAGCGCAGATCGCGCGTTGGAATCGCCCGCAATCGGGACGCAACGCGTGGAAGGGGAGCAACATGCAGCCCAAAAGCGGTCGGACGGGAGCGGCTGAAAGGCCCGGGACGCTGTATCACGCAGTGCTGCGCGGCTGTCGGCCGGAGTCCCTCGTCCGGGACGAAGACGATTGGCGAAAAATGGTGGCGGGCATCGAATCGATGCTGTTCTGGTGTGGGGGTCGCGTGCTCGGTTGCCGATGTGAGAGCGACCGGCTGGATCTGGCTGTCGAGCCGGCGCGCGTGCCGCTGGGCGGGATGTGCCGTTATGTGTCCGTGCCGTATGCGCTGCACTTCAATCGGGCGCGGGGCGCTCGCGGGCGGGTGTTCCGGCCGCTGCGCCTCTATCGCCTGCAGCGGGCATTTCGTACCGAGTTCGTGCTGTGGCTGCACCGGCCGCTGGCGAGCGCCGGGTGGAGCGCGGATGCAGCGTATCTCGATCCGCAGCGCGCGCCGTGGGTAGACGTCGCGCCGGTGCTGGAGGAACTCGGTCGCGGGCCCGGTGCGCTGCGGCAGTATCGGGCGTTGCGCGCGCGCGGAATCGATCCGGATCTTGCCGTTGCATTTTCAGCGCCGCTGGACAGCTTCTCGCACGTGCATAGCGCGGTCCGTCCGGCCATTGCGATTCGCAAGCCGCGGCAGCGGACAGTGCTGCGCTCGGTCATGCGCTGCGTGGCGCGGCATGAATCGCTCGAGCCGCAGGAGCTGACGAGCCGCGCGCGCTTGCGCCACGTCTGTCGAGCACGATGCCTTGTGACTCTGGTAGGGGTGCGTTGCGGAGTTCCTGCGACCGCGATCGGTGCAGTGTTGGGCCGCGACGCGAGCACACTTGAGGAGTCGGTATTACGGCTGCGCGCGCGGGATTCGCAGGGTCTCGCGAGCGCCGCGGAGGCGATCCTGGCCGCACTCGGCACAGGCGAGGGGGAGCCGGACGCCGATCCGCGACCGAAGGCATGCGAGGAGTCGGAGGAGGACGTGTGAGAGGGGATTCCCGCCGGCAATGCTGGCGGGGCGTGCTGCGAGTGCTCGGCAGGGAGATCTCGCCCTACGTGCGACGGCGACTGGCCGAGGTGCTCGGACTGGTGACGCTCGGCGCGGCGATGAATGCGCTCGCGCCCCTGGCTCTCAAAGGTGTCGTTGACGGGCTTACCGGGCAGCGGCCGATCGAGGCGCCGCTCGGATGGCTGATCGGACTGTATGCCGCCAGCCAGTGGCTGGGGCGCTCGAGCGCCGAGCTGCGTGCGCTGCGCTACGCTCAGGCGGAGCGGCGGATCCTGCGCACGCTGAGCGAGCGGATATTCTCCCACGTGCTGCGCCTGCCGCTGCGCTTTCACCTGCAGCGGCAGACTGGCGCGGTGAGCCAGGCGATAGACAACGGGCTCGAGGGGGTCCGGCTGATCCTGCATCACCTGGTCTTCACAGTGCTGCCGGTGTGCGCGGAGCTCGCGATCGTAGCGATGGTGCTGGCCAGGCTCGGGCAGCCGGTGTTTCTCGCTCTGTTCTGTGGGGCCGCCGTCTGCTACGCCGCGCTCTTCGGACGCTCGGCGGGGCGCATTGCCGAGTCGGCGCGGACGGCCTCGGCGGCACGTGTGGCCGCCGGCGCGCTGATCACTGACGGATTGCTCAATTGCGAGACGGTGAAGTCCTTCGGCGCCGAGACACTGATTGCCGGCCGGGCGGGCGGGGCGCTCGAGCGCACCGAGCAGGCGTGGCTTGCTTTCCATCGCCGCTACTGTGCGAACGGACTGGCTGTTGCCTGTGTCTTCGCGGCGTTTCTCGCGGCGACGCTCGCTGAAGCGCTGCACTCGGTGCGTGCCGGACGGCTCACGGTCGGTGGGTTCGTGCTGGTGAACACGTACATGCTGCAGTTGGTGCGTCCGGCCGAGATGCTTGGGTTCGCGGTGCAGGGCTTCGCGCAGGGTGCGGCGATGCTGCGGCGAACGCTCGAGTTGCTCGCCGAGCGTCCCGAGGCGAGCGCGGGGCGCTCACTCGGCGGCGATCCCGGCGGTGCACTGCGCTTCGAGTGCGTGTCACTGGCTTACGAGCCGGGACGCGCGGCACTTAAGGACGTGACCTTCGAGGTCCCCGCCGGTGCCACGCTCGGCATCGTCGGGCAGAGTGGCTCGGGGAAATCCTCCATCGTCCGGTTGCTGTTGCGCCTGGTGGAGCCCGACGCCGGAGTGATCCGTCTCGATGGCTGTCCGCTGCGGGCAATTGCTCCTGCGGCGCTGCGTGCGGCGATCGCGGTGGTGCCGCAGGATACGGCGCTCCTCGACGACACGATCGAGAACAACATCGCGCTCGCCTGGCCGCAGGCGGAGCACGGTGACGTCGTGCGTGCGGTGCGCCTGGCGCAACTCGAGGAGTTCATCGAGTCGCTGCCCGAGGGTTACGCGACTGTGGTGGGGGAGCGCGGCGTGCGCCTCTCCGGCGGTGAGCGGCAGCGCGTCGCTATCGCCCGTGCGGCGCTGCGCCGGGCGATTCTCTACGTGTTCGACGAGGCGACCGCCGCGCTCGACGGCCGCACGGAGCAGGCGGTCCTCGCGGGCCTGCACAGGCTCTCGGGAACGGCCACGACGTTGATCATTGCGCACCGGCTGGCGAGTGTGGCGCGCGCCGATCGCATCGTCGTTCTGCACGCCGGGTGCCTCGTGGAGTCCGGAGGACACGCGGAGCTGATGCGCGCTTCAGGGCACTATGCGGCGCTGTGGCGCGCGCAGCATCCGGGTGCCGCCGCGGCGTGAGCGCCGTGTGCGCGCACAGCGCGTTGTGATCCGGATCCGCATATGTTTACGAAGGCGACGTCATGCCGGGAACGTGCGGCGGACCGTACGTGCTAGGGATGGATCGTGCGGCCGGCTCGGTGTGCCTCATGCATGGTTGCACCCGGTTGTACGCCGCGGTGCGTCAGTCGGTGAGTGGTGCGGCGCTGTCGTTGAGTTGGTGCCGAGCGGGCTCGTCAGGGTTGCGCGACCTGTGGCACACTCGCGCGCGGGCGGCAGGGACTATGGATCAATCGAAGCAAGCGGCCAGGCAGGGGGCTCTGGAGTGTCGGTGTGCGCGCGTGGCGCGGCCGACGGCATGGATGGCGCTGATCTGCCTGTGCGTCGCAGGTCAGGCGTGGGCCGAGGGACCGGTGGCGCAATTCAACCTGCCGGCCGAGCCGCTGCCGCAGGCCATCCTCGAGTTCTACCGCCAGT
>JAKAZL010000060.1:7044-14521 GCA_021815925.1 Pseudomonadota bacterium
GCCGAATGGATGTTCGCACAGCTGCTCGGCACGCGTTGGCGCGGCGGGCACGCGATGATCGACTACCAGTATTCGGACGCGACGCCGCTCGCGGCCGCCTCGCGCGCCTACGCGGCGAATGCGAACAAGACCCCGTACGGCGGTGCGAACTACGACAGCTACTTCACCAGTCCGGGGAACATCGTCAATCCGTTCACCCTGCAGCCGGCCTACGGGGTTGCGGCGCAAACCGCCGGGCCGCCCACCGCCGCGGACTTGAGCACGACGATCAGTCTGCAGAATCCGTTCCGCGCCGCACAGATCTTTCCCGATCGCATGGCGCACGAGCTCTATGGGTCGGTGAGCCAGAGGATCGGCTCGCGCGTCGAGCTGTTCGTGCAGGGCCGCTACGCCGCGCGCAATACGGCACTCGCGGCGCTGTCGGACAGCGCGCTGCTGGCGGTGCCACCGAGCAATCCGTTCTACGTCAATCCCTATCCGACGGTGCCGTACACGCTCGTCGCGTACAACTTCGGCGAGCTGCTCGGGCCGACGCGATTCGCGAGCAACTCGCGCGTGTATGACGGCACGGCCGGCGCGACGATCCGCCTCGGCGGGCACTGGCAGATGACGCTGAGCGAATCGGACGGCAGGCAGAAGCTCTGGGCCCAGGAGTACGGCGTCGCGAGCCAGACCGCGCTCGCCGCCGCGCTGGCCGATCCCAACGCGGCGGCGGCGTTCAATCCGTTTGCCGCCGCTACGCCGGCCAATGTCGCGGCGGCGCAGGCGGCGAACCAGACCTATCCGCGGCGCTCGGCATCGGGCATCGAGTCGAGCGATCTGGTGGCGGACGGGCCGGTGGCTCGCCTGCCCGCGGGGGAGGCCCGGCTCGCCGTGGGTGTGGAGCGACGGGTCGAGACGCTGGATCTGACCGTGCCGGACCTGCAGAACCCGCAGGCCCCGTTGCGGGCGGTGCACTACGGCCGGCGCGTCGAGTCCGTTTACTCCCAGCTGCACGTCCCCTTGCTGGGTGCGGCCAGAGATTCCGGACAGCCGGCTCGCCTCGCGCTCGATCTGGCCGGTCGGTACGACCACTACAGCGATTTCGGCGGCACGTTCAATCCGATGGCGCGGCTGGAATGGATCGCGGTTCCGTGGCTGAAGCTGCGCGCCAGCTGGGGCCGCTCCTACCGCGCCCCGAAGCTCGATGACCTGTACGACACCTCGCAGAACGTGTCCGGCATGACGGTGTTGCCCGACCCGCAGTCCCCGAGCGGGCGCTCGCTGGTCTTGGCCGAGCAGGGCTCGAACCCGAATCTGCGCGAGGAGACCGCCCGGACCTGGACGGCGGGGTTCGACCTGTCGCCGTGGCGCGGCGCGCAGCTGTCGGTCACATACTATTCGATCGATTACTGGAATCGGATCGAGCAGCCCGCGACCGGCGACCCGCTGGGAATCCTGCAGCACGCCGCGCAGTGGGCGCCGGTCATCGAGCGCAATCCGAGCGCGGCGCAGATCGCCGCGGTCTGCACCAGCGCCCAGTTCATCGGACCGGTCGCGACCTGCCTGGCGAGTCACCCGGCGGCCATCGTGGATCTGCGTCTGGCGAATCTCGCGGCAACCCGCACACGCGGGATCGACATCGAGGCGCGCGAGCGGTTCGTGAGCGCGTGGGGGCATTTTCACGCCGCGCTGTTCGGCACCGACGTGCTCGATTTCGACCAGTCGGTGACCCCGAATCTGCCCGCGACGGATATCCTCGACACCGTCGGCAATCCCCTCTCGGTCCGCCTGCGGGGCACGCTCGGCTGGAGCCGCCACGGGCGCAGTGAGCCGGGGTGGGCAGGCGCGCTGATCGTCAACTACACCGGCGGGTACCGCAATCCCGGCAGCACGCTCGTGCCGGTGGTCTGTGCCTGGACCACGCTCGATGCGTCCGTCGAGTACCGCCTGCGGGCGAGCCGCCTCGGGCGCACGCTGCTGTCGTTCAACGTGGTGAACGTGTTCAACCATGCCCCGCCATTCGTCGACGGCCCGTTCGGCTACGACATCGGCAACGTGCAGGCGCTCGGGCGGGTGATGAGCCTGGGCCTCACGCAGCGCTGGTGAGGGCGGGCGGCCTCTGCGGCCGCAGCCGAGCGTGCGAGCCGGTGCGGACCCGTCCGGGACGCATTATGTTCAATTGAGGCTGCCGCCCAAAAAATATCGTGTCGCTAGGGGGGAGACCTCTCCCCGATGCATCTTAAGCGGTAGGAACGAGGGAATGGACAGGACGGTGGGTGAGATCAGGCGCTTTCCCCCCACGGGGACAGCGGATGCATTTTTCGAGCAGCTCTGCCGGGCGCACGAGGCCCAGCTGCTCGCCTATCTCACCCAGATGCTCGGCCGCGTGGATCTCGCGCGCGAGGTGGCCCAGGACACCTTCGAGCAGTTGCACCGGATGTACCGTCCGGAGCAGTTGCTGTTTCCGCGCGCGATGCTGTTCAAGGTCGCCACCAACTTCGCGCTGATGCATCTGCGGCGCCGTCGGGTGGAGACCGCGGTCGTCAGCGGTCCGGCCGGGATGGAAGAGGTGCCCGATCAGGCGGCCGGTCCCGATCGCCAGGTCATGGCGGCGCAGATCGCGCAGCGGCTCGCAGCCGCGATCGAGGCGCTGAGCCCGCCGCTGCGGGCGGTGTTTGTGCTGGCCCACGTCCAGGGCCGTTCCCGTAAGGAAATTGCCGCGCGGCTGGGGATTTCCGAACGGCGGGTCGACAAGCGCATGACGCGGGCACTGCGGCAGTGCCGCATGCGATTGTCCTCGCAAGGCATTGATCTGGCGGAGGTCGATTGAATCTCGGCACGTTCCTCGAACGACGACGGCAGTGGCGCGCGCGAGCGCAGGCCGCCGCATGGCTCACGCGGATGGGGCGGGGAGTCAGTCCCGGGCGCCAGCGCGCGCTGGAGGGCTGGCTTGCGGACCCGATTAACGCAAAGGAATTCAGTGAATTGCGCGCGATGCTCGATGTCGCGGCGGAGCTGAAGGGGCCGGCGCGCGCGCGCCTCGTGGCGCGCGTGGAGGCCGAGCCGCAGCGCCGCCGCCCGAGCGCCGGGGCGCTGTGGCTGGCCGGCGTGGCCGCGATGGCCGTGGCGGCGGCGGTCTCGGCCGGTGGGCTGTGGCTGTGGGACCTGGGCTACCTGCCGCGGACCTACTCCACCGGCATCGGACAGGAGCGGACCGTCGTGCTGCCGGACGGTAGCGTCGCCTACCTCAACACCGACACGCGGCTGCGCTGGGTGGGCAGTCCCGCCAACCGGCGGGTGCAGCTGCTCGGCGGGGAGGTGTTCTTCGAGGTCGTGCACGATCCGCTGCGGCCGTTTCGCATTCTGCTGCCCGACAGCGTGGTGCGGGTGCTCGGCACGCGCTTTGACGTCTACCGCAAGCGCGATGGCGATGTGCGGGTGACCGTGCTCAGCGGCCGAGTATCGGTGGAGGGGCTCGGCGGCGCCGGGCAGGCCCCGCCTTCCTGGGTGCGTGAGCTCGCGGCGGACCAGCAGATCGAGTATTCCCCGCTCGGGCTGATCGGCGATGTGCACCCGGCGCTGGCCGCGAACGTCATTCGCTGGCGCCAGGGCATCATCGAGACGCGCGGGGAGCCGCTGTCGAAATTCGTGAGCGATTTGAGCCGTTATACGCCGCAGCGCATCGTCATCAGCGACCCGCGTGCGGCACAGATGTGGATCGGCGGGGCGTTCAGCGACCGGAATGTTGACGCCACCATCGATCGCATTGCCCGGATCGAGCCCATCACCGTCACTCACCGGGACGGGGCGCTCATCCTGGGCTATCGGGCCGCCGGAACACAGGGGAGGGGCGTTCCCCAGTGATGGCGGCGGACCGGTGTGTTGATTTGGATCATAAATTCCTAGAGAGGACCAGCAGATGCTCATTCTTACGCGACGGGTCGGGGAAACCGTGATGATCGGGGACGAAGTGACCATTACGGTGCTCGGCGTCAAAGGCAACCAGGTGCGCATCGGCATCAATGCGCCGAAGCACATCGCGGTACACCGCGAGGAGATCTACGAGCGGATCAAGCGCGAGCAGCACGGGGGCGCCGAGGCACCACCGGCCGAGCCGAACTTCGCCCCGCCGCCGGGAGCCTGACCCGACCGCTCGCCGCGGCACCGGCGCGCCACTCGGGGGGGCGAGCCGGGCGGCGTTGCATCGCACAGCGCGCTCCAGTGCGGCCTTGCGGCGGCACTGGAGCGCCCCGCCGTTGTCCGCAGGTGTGCAGCGCTGTCCCGGGGTGCTAGACTTTTGCAGGGAGTCACTTAAGAAGAATTCAACGGGTCGCGCGTCGGGCCGTATGCGTTACCAGCAATCGAGGCAAGAGAGCGCCGAGATCCTGCGCCGGGCGCTGGAGCTGATGGGGCCGCATCGGGCCGGATACCACCCCGTCAGCTACGCGGTCTGGTACGAACATGCCGCCGCGATCAATCCGCCGCTGACCCAGGAACTCGACCGGCTGCTCGGGGGCGACAGTGCGCTCACCGATGAGGAGATCTACCGCCTGCACGCGCTGCACATCGCGGCGCGCGATGCCGAGATGTTCGAGCTGGCGCAGCGCGAACTGCGTGAACTGATCGGGCGCACCACGCAGGAGGCCGGCCAGGCCGAGAGCACCCTGCAGGACTTCACCGTGACGCTGAGCAATGCCACCGAGCAGCTCGCCGCGCCGCAGGGCGGGGCGGTGCAGGCACTGCTCGGGGAGCTGCTGGCGCAGGCCGCGCAGGTGCACTCGACGCTGCAGGGGGTGCGCGCGCAGCTTGCCAAGCAGCGCGAGGCGGTGGCCGGGGTGATGGAGCGGCTCGAGCACGCGCAGAGCGAGCCGCTGCGCGACCCGCTCACCGGGCTCGCCAACCTCGGCGGCTTTCGCCGCGCCTTCGAGGGGCAGCAGGAGTGGGCCGACTTCACCCAGGTGGTGCTGCTCGCGCTGGACGTCGATTACTTCAAGCGCGTCAACGACACCCACGGGCACGTGATCGGGGACAAGGTGCTGATGACGGTGGCCCGGATCCTGCGCGAGCATCTCGCGCCGCAGGAGGTCGCCGCGCGGGTCGGCGGTGATGAGTTCGTGGCGCTGCTGCGCGGCCGCTCGCTCGGCGCCGCAGCGGCGCTCGCCGAGCGGGTCCGCGCCGCGATGCAGCGCAGCCTCATCGTGCATCCGGACGGGGCGCAGTTCGCCGGCGAGGTGACCCTGTCGATCGGAGCGGCCGGCGGGCGCGCCGGGGATTCGCTCGAGACGCTGCGCCACCGCGCCGATGCGGCGCTCTACGACGCCAAGGCCGCCGGACGCAACCGGATCGCCGTGGCGAGCGAGCTCAGGCCGGGCTGAGCCCGCTCAACACTCCGTGACGTTCACCGCGAGGCCACCCTGGGAGGTCTCCTTGTAGATCGTCGACATGTCCTCGCCCGTCTGGCGCATGGTGATGATCACGTGATCGAGCGAGACCTTGTGGCTGCCGTCTCCGCGCAGTGCCAGGTACGCCGCGTTGATGGCCTTCACCGCGCCCATCGCATTGCGCTCGATGCAGGGGATCTGCACCAGGCCGCCGACCGGATCGCAGGTGAGCCCGAGGTTGTGCTCCATGCCGATCTCGGCGGCGTTCTCCACCTGCTCGTTGCTGCCCTGCAGCGCCGCGACCAGCCCGCCGGCGGCCATCGAGCAGGCGACCCCGACTTCGCCCTGGCAGCCCATCTCGGCGCCCGAGATCGAGGCGTTCTGCTTGTACAGCATGCCGATCGCCGCGGCGGTGAGCAGGAAGCGCAGCACGCCATCGTCGCTCGCGCCCGGCTCGAAGCGCCGGTAGTAGTGCAGCACCGCCGGCACGATTCCGGCCGCCCCGTTGGTCGGTGCGGTCACGACCCGTCCGCCGGCGGCGTTCTCCTCGTTCACCGCGAGGGCGAAGGCGTCGACCCAGTCGAGCGCCTCGAGCGGACGGGCGCCGCCGCTCTCGGTGAGCTGGCGGTACAGCTTCGGGGCACGCCGGCGAACCTTCAGCGGACCGGGCAGCACGCCGGTCTGGTGGAAGCCGCGCGTGACGCAAGCCTGCATGACCTCCCAGATCCGCATCACCCCGGCCCGCACGCTCGCCTCGCTCGCCCAGGCGCGCTCATTGGCGAGCACCAGCTCGAAGATCTCCAGGCCGTTCTCCCGGCACAGCGCCAGCAGCTCGCGGCCACTCGCGAACGGATACGGCGCGGCGGCCCGCGTGCTCGCCTCGCGCGCCTGATCCTCGCCGGCGCGCACGATGAACCCGCCGCCGATCGAGTAGTACTCCTCCTCGCGCACGGGGGAGCCGCCGGCCGTGGCGGTGAAGCGCATGCCGTTGGGGTGCTGGGGCAGCCGCTCGGCGCGCAGCAGCAGCAGGTGCTCGCGCTCCACGAACGGGATCTCGCGCCGCCCGAGCAGCTCGATCCGTCCGCTCGAGCGGATGCGCTGCAGGGTCGGGGCGATGGTGTCCGGATCGACGCTCTCCGGGTCGGCTCCGGTCAGGCCCATGAGAATGGCCTGGTCGGTGCCGTGTCCGAGGCCGGTGAGCGCGAGCGACCCATAGAGGCGCGCGGTGACCGAGTCCACCGAGTCGAGCAGCCCGTCGCGCTCGAGCCCGAGCAGGAACTCCCGCGCCGCGCGCATCGGCCCCATGGTGTGCGAGCTCGACGGTCCGATGCCAATCTTGAAGATGTCAAAAACGCTGAGCGACATGCCCTGAACCTCTCCCGGCGCCGGCTGCCGCCAACGCGCCATTGTTTAGTATCGATCGATTCCGCTCGACCCGTCCACGCGCCTACTCCCGCCCGCGCAGGCGACGCAGCGCCTGGCGCTCATGCTTGTCCGGCCGCTCCTGCGGCCGTGGCGCGAGCGCCGCGGCGAGGCGCATCCGCTCGGCGAACACGGCGCGGCGCGCCTGGCTCGCCTCGCTCTCGAGGTAGCAGCGTGCCGCCTCGGGGGCCGGCCCGCGCCGCGCCGGGATGGATTGCACCGTGCAGTCGAACTCCACCGCGCCGCGCACGAAGCGCACGATATCCCCGGGCCGCACCGTGTGGGCGGGCTTCACGCGCGCCCCATTGACATGCACGCGCCCGCCGCTGACCGCCTCGGCGGCCAGCGAGCGCGACTTGAACAGCCGTACCCCGAAGAGCCAGCGGTCGATGCGCGCAGCGCCCCCGGGGGAATCGTGGTCCGGACCGGTCATGGGCCGCTATGATAGCGGTCCGGTGGGGCCGCACTTGACTGCCCCCGACTCCCAGCGACTGCCGGCGGCCCCGCCGGGTGGTCTAGGTACGACAAAATCCTTCCCGACCGAGTCGCTTGGGCGTACACTACGGCGGTCCGTGGGCCTCGGCCACGGAACGTGGAGCGGCTGCGCCCTCGGGGCGAACGCTTCGACAGCGTGACAGCCAGAAAGCCCCCCGAGGGGCTTTTTGTTTTTTGGGTGACCGGCAGCCGGCCGG
>JAKAZL010000061.1:0-8114 GCA_021815925.1 Pseudomonadota bacterium
TCCTTGAGGCGTCCCCCGCGGGGCCGATAGCGGCTTTCAGTGGCACTTTTGTGGCCGACGCACGTCCATGAGTGTGATCGGCAGCACGAGTAGGCTCCCACGGAACACCGGCCGACCGGATCGATGATCGAAAACGTGAAATTCAGTCCGACCCCATGCCTGCGGCACCTTTAACGTGAGGGAAATCATGGGTGCTCGTTACTCAATGTGGCGTGCTGCGCTGCGCGGGGGCGCGGTGGCCCTGCTGTTTGGCGCAGCCGGTCTCGGCGCCATCGCCCGGGCCAGCTGCTTTGACGTGCGCGTCCCGGTTTTCGTCGAGCTGCGCCCGCTGGTCGCCCAGAATCCCACCCGGGCGCTGAGCGAGGCGAATGCCCGCCTCGCCGCCCTGCCGAGCGATGCTGCCGAGCACGATCCGCACACCGTCGCGGCGCTGCACGCCATCCAGGCCGGCGCCTACGAGGAATTCACCCTCACGGACCGGCAGCGCGCGGCGGCGCTCGCCGGGCTCGCCCTGCTGCACGATCCGACCGACCCGCTGCGCCTCGAGCTGCTCGCCGCCTACGCGAACAGTTTCACCTCCCCGGCGGCCATTGCCCGGGCGCTCGACCAGATCAAGCAGGCGCGCACGCTGCTGCGCCCCGGATCGCGCAGCGATGTGTGTCTGGAGATTACCCAGGGCCTGATGAACACGCTACGCGACCGCTCGGGGCTGGCGATCCGCGAGCTCACTCAGGCGTACATGCAAAGCGAGGCATCCGAGCTGTCGGGGGCGCACGACCAGGCGAGCGGAATACTCGCACTCGCACTGCGCAGCATGGGGGACGATCGCGAGGCGCTCACGTTCAACCGCCAGGCGATCCAGTGGGACCAGGCGCACCAGGCGAGCGAGGATCTGTCCCAGGACATCTACACCCGGGGCGAGATCCTGCGGGCGATGGGGAGCTTCGACTCGGCGATCGCAGCGTTGCGCCAGGCGCGCGCCGTCAGCGCCTCGATCGGCGACCATCAGGGCGTGGCGTACTCGGATCTGCGTATCTGCGAGGCGGAGATCGGACTGCAGCGCTACGCGGCCGCGCGCCGCGATTGCGAGCGGGCAGCCCCGGTGCTCAGGGCCGGCAAGGTTGTCAGCATGATCAAGGAGACGAATGCGCAGCTCGCGAAGATCGACCTCGCCGACGGCCACCCGGGCAGTGCGGTGCGGATCCTCGATCAGGTGCTCAACAAGCACGGCACCGACATGCTCGCCTCGTCGGTCGCGCCGGCCTACCTGACGCGGGCCGAGGCCAACGCCGCGCTGCAGCGCTATGACGCCGCCTACCAGGATCTGACAGCCTATCTGCGGCTGTATCGACAGCAGAATCGCGCCAGCCGCGCCCGGCTACGCGAGGCGCTCGAAGTTCGCTTCCAGGTCAAGCAGGCCTTCGAGCGCAACGCTGTACTGCGGCGCAAACTGCTGGCCGCCGCGCATCAGGCCACCCGGCAGAAGCAGCTGCTGCACTGGATGGAAGCGGCGGGGGTCGCCGGCGTGCTCGTCATCGCGCTGCTCTCCTACATCGTGGTCGCCGACCGGCGCCACCGACGCCAACTGGTACGGCTCGCACGCCACGACCCACTCACGGGCATGCCGAACCGCGGCCACACCGTCCACCTGGCTACCGCAGCGCTCACCGCCGCGCTCGAGCGCAGCCGTCCGCTCACAGTCGCGCTGATCGACTTCGACTATTTCAAGGCCATCAACGATCAGTGCGGACATGCCGCCGGCGATCACGTGCTGCGCGAGTTCGCGCGTCTCTCGCGCGGCGCACTGCGCACCAGCGACATCCTCGGCCGCTGGGGCGGGGAGGAATTCCTGCTCGTGCTGCCGGAGGCGACGCTCGATGCCGCGCTGGCCACCGTCGAGCGGCTGCGCCTGCTCGCGCTGGGCATTCAGATCCCCTTCCCCAGCCAGCGAATCGATTTGCCCCGGGTCACCTTCAGCGCGGGTCTGGCAACCACCGCGGACGGACCGCGGACGCTCGATGAGTTGGTCGCGAGCGCCGATGCAGCCCTCTATGAGGCCAAAGACGCCGGGCGCGACGTGGTGCGCATCAGCCGCGCCCGCAACCAGAGCGATCCCGAGAAGCGGCTCGCCTGACGCCTCGCGCACTGTGCCGGGCGCGCAGCGCGCCCCACCCCACCCCGCGCAGTCGACAAGGACCGCCCGCCACCGTATCCTGCGGCCAGTTGCCCGCGATCAAGCCGCACGTGCGTTGTCTTCTTCATCGCCTCACACCCTGACGTTCTGCAGCCAGTGCGGTGCGCGGCTCGCGATGCGCATCCCGCCGGGCGATCACCTGCCGCGCTACGTATGCGACGCGTGTGGGACGATCCACTATCAGAACCCGCGGTTGATCGTCGGCTGCGTGCCCGAGCACGAGGGACGGATCCTGCTATGCCGGCGTGCCATCGAGCCGCGGCTGGGCTTCTGGACCGTACCAGCGGGGTTCATGGAGAACGGTGAGACCCTGCAGCAGGCCGCGGCCCGCGAGTCGCACGAGGAGGCGCTCGCAGAGGTCGAGATCGGCTCGCTGCTGTCGATCGTGCACGTACTGCACGCCCATCAGGTGCACGTGTTCTTTCGCGCCGCGCTGCGCAAACCCGGGCACGGCGCCGGGGCGGAGAGCCTGGAGACCGCTCTGGTGCACCCCGGGGACATCCCCTGGGCGGATCTGGCCTTTCCGAGCACCGAATTCACGCTGCGCCGCTACCTCGAGGATCGGGCCGCGGGCCGCGAGCTGCACCACTTCGCCTCGCTGCAGCGCCGGCTCGGCTGAAGTCGATCCGGCTGCGGGCTCGGCTTTGCGGGCTGCCGCCGTGGCATGGCACAATATTTATTGTTGCGGCCCTCAAGGCGCCCCGGCCCTAAGCGTGTGCCCAGCGCGTCGCGAGCGCGGCACGAGCGGCCCAATCCGTTGATCCAGAAGGAAATCCGATGACTTTCGTGGTGACCGAAAACTGCATCAAGTGCAAGTACATGGACTGTGTGGAAGTCTGTCCGGTGGATTGCTTTCACGAGGGTCCGAATTTCCTTGTCATCGATCCGGATGAGTGCATCGATTGCACCCTGTGCGAGCCGGAGTGTCCGGCCGAGGCCATCTTCTCCGAGGAGGAGTTGCCGGCCGGCCAGGAGTCGTTCAAGCCGCTCAACGCGGAGCTTGCCAAGCAGTGGCCGGTGATCACCGAGAAGAAGGATGCGCCCGCCGACGCCAAGGAGTGGGACGGCAAGCCGGACAAGCTCGGCCTGCTGGAGCGCTAGAGCCGCGCCGCTTTCAGGGCGCCGCGTGACGCTCAGGAGCGCGGATGATGCCGCGAGTGCAGGTCCTTCATACGCTCACTCGCCACGTGCGTGTAGATCTGCGTGGTCGACAGGTCGCTGTGGCCGAGGAGGATCTGCACCACGCGCAGATCCGCGCCGTGATTGAGCAGATGAGTGGCGAAGGCGTGCCGCAGCGTGTGCGGTGAGAGTCCCTTGGCGATGCCGGCCTTGCGCGCGTAGCGCTTGATGATGTGCCAGAACGCCTGGCGCGTCATGCGGTCGCCGCGCCGGGTGGGAAACAGATAGTCGGTCTGGCGCTCGAGCAGGATCTCGTCGCGCGCCCCATGCACGAATTCGGTCAGCCAGCGCACCGCCTCGTCACCGAGCGGAATCAACCGCTCGCGGTTGCCCTTGCCGAGAATGCGGATGACGCCCTGATTGAGATTGATCTGCTCGTACCGCAAATTGACCAACTCGGAGACGCGCAGCCCCGTGGCATAGAGCACCTCGAGCATGGTGCGGTCGCGGTTGCCGAGCGGGTCGCGCACTGCGGGAGCGGCGAGCAGAGATTCGACCTCCTCCTCCGTGAGCGACTTCGGCAGCGAGCGGCCGATCTTGGGCATGGCGATCTGGGTGGTCGGATCCTCCTGCACCACACCTTCGCGCAACAGGTAGCGGAAAAACCGACGGAAGCTCGACAGCTGACGGGCCGTCGAGCGCGGCCGCGCGCCGGCGTGGACCCGCCAGGCGATGAAATCCTGCAGATCCTGCCGCGAGGTGCGCACGATGGGCACCTGGCGCGCACCAAGCCAGCGAGCCAACGCCGTGAGGTCGGCCCGGTAGGCCGCCAGGGTGTTGGCCGAAAGGCCACGCTCCATCCAAACGGCATCCAGAAAGCGGTTGACCGCCGGATCCGTGTCGGGGTGAGCTGGCTTGGCAATTAGGGCAGAATCGTTCGACAATTTCCGTCTCGCTGCTGGCCCGTTCGCGCCGCCCGACAAACCTCGGTCCGTCGGCAGAAATGCCGGCGTCGCGCTGACAATCGCAGTATGGTGAGAGCCGGCCACCCGAGGGCGTGACCATCTTCACACTCAGGCCGCCTTGTTAACGTAATAGAGAACCCGTTCACAATAAGCCGGCGTCGCCACGCGCCGACCCCACGATGCCACAGGATCCGACTCGCTCTCCACGTCCGCTGCACGCCCTGGCCCTGCTGCCGTTCAGGCTGGTGTTCACCGTCTATGCCGGAGGACTGTTCCTGATCCTCGGTAGCGGCACTCTCCTGATCGCCCTGGTACTGCCCGGATTGGAGCGTCGCCGGGCCGCAGCACGGCGTATGGCGCGCCTGCTGCTCGCCGTCGTGGGCATGCGCCCCGCTGTACGCGGCCTGGAGCACCTGCCGGCGGGCCAGTGCGTGATCGTCGCCAATCACGCCAGTTATCTCGACGGCCCGGTGTTCACGGCGGTCCTGCCGGCCCGGTTCGGCTTCGTCATCAAGCGCGAGATGGCGCAGGTTCCGCTTGCCGGGGCGTTTCTGAGGCGCATCGGCTCGCAGTTCGTCGAGCGCTTCGACCGCCGCCGTGGCGCGGCCGACGCGCTGCGCGTGCTGCGCACGGCAACCCGTGGACACTCGCTCGTGTTCTTCCCGGAGGGCACTTTCACACCGACGCCGGGACTGATGAAATTCCACAGCGGTGCCTTTACCACAGCCGTGCGGGCCGGCTGCCCGGTGGTGCCCGCAGTCGTGCGCGGCACCCGCACGGCGCTCTCCCCGCGCGGCGCGCTGCCGCGGCCGGCGCGCATCGAAGTGCAGTTCCTGCCGCCGCTGGCACCGCCTACGGGCGCGCCTGCTCGCGCCGCAGCCCTGCTGCGCGAGCAGGCGCGCGCGGCCATTCTCAGCCTGCTCGATGAGCCGGACCTGAGCTCACATGTTGCGCCGGTACCGCCCGCCGACCTCGTACAGGGCGTGGGAAATCTGCCCGAGTGAGCAGCTCTTGACGGTCTGCATGAGCTCCTGGAACACGTTGCCGCCGCCGTGCGCGATCTCCTGCAGCCGCCGCAGCGCCTCACCCGAGCGATCGGCATTGCGGGCCTGAAAAGCGCGCACCGCCGCGACCTGCGCCTGCTTCTCCTCCTCGCTCGAGCGGATGAGCTCGGCGTGCGCCCGCTCGGCCTCGGCATCGGTCTTTGACAGGAAGGTGTTGACGCCGATGATCGGCAGGCTGCCGTCGTGCTTGCGCGTCTCGTAATACAGCGACTCTTCCTGGATCTTGCCCCGCTGGTACATCGTTTCCATGGCGCCGAGCACGCCACCGCGCTCGGTCAGGGCGTCGAACTCGCGGTAGACGGCCTCCTCCACCAGGTCGGTGAGGTACTCGATGGCAAACGAGCCCTGCCACGGGTTCTGCGTCTTGTTCAAGCCGAGCTCGCGGTTGATGATGAGCTGAATGGCCACCGCGCGCCGCACGCTCTCCTCGGTCGGGGTGGTCAGCGCCTCGTCGTAGGCGTTGGTATGCAGACTGTTGCAGTTGTCGAACAGGGCGTACATCGCCTGCAACGTGGTGCGGATATCGTTGAAGGAGATCTCGCGCGCGTGCAGGCTGCGGCCCGAGGTCTGCACGTGATACTTGAGCAGCTGGCTGCGCGAACCCGCCTGGTACACATCGCGCATGGCGCGCGCCCAGATGCGCCGGGCCACGCGGCCGATGACCGCGTACTCCGGATCCATCCCATTGGAGAAGAAGAACGACAGGTTAGGCGCAAAGTCATCGATCTTCATGCCGCGCGCCAGGTAGTACTCGACGATCGTGAAGCCGTTGGCGAGCGTGAAGGCGAGCTGCGTGATCGGATTGGCGCCCGCCTCGGCAATGTGGTAGCCGGAGATGGACACTGAGTAGAAGTTGCGCACCTGCTGCTCGGTGAAGAACTGCTGCACGTCGCCCATCATGCGCAGCGCGAACTCGGTGGAGAAAATGCAGGTGTTCTGCGCCTGATCCTCCTTGAGGATGTCCGCCTGGACCGTACCGCGCACTGCGCTCAGGGTCTCGGCACGAATGCGCGCATAGACCTCGGGCTCAAGCAGCTGATCGCCCGTCACGCCAAGCAGCGCCAGCCCGGAGCCGTCGTGTCCGGCGGGCAGATCGCCCCGATAGACTGGCGGGGCGATGCCGCGCTCGCCCGCCGCGCGATGCAGCGCCTCGATGCGCCGCTCGGCCTCACTCCAGCGGCCCTCGGCGCGCAGATACCGCTCGACGCACTGATCAACCGCCGTATTGAGAAACATCGCGAGGATGATCGGCGCCGGTCCGTTGATGGTCATCGACACCGAGGTGCTCGGCCGGACGAGATCGAAGCCCGAGTAGAGCTTCTTCATGTCATCGAGCGTGGCCACCGACACCCCGGAGTTGCCGGTGCGCCCGTAAATGTCCGGCCGCGTGTCCGGGTCCTCGCCGTAGAGCGTCGTCGAGTCAAACGCGGTCGAGAGGCGAGCCGCGCCGTGACCGTGCGCCAGGTAATGGAAGCGCCGGTTGGTTCGCTCCGGAGCGCCCTCCCCGGCGAACATGCGCGTCGGATCCTCCTGCTCGCGCCGGTACGGATAAACCCCCCCGGTGTACGGGAAGGCGCCCGGCAGGTTTTCGCTGCCGATGAAGCGCAGCAGCTCGCCCCAGTCGCCGAGCTTCGGCACGGCGATCTTCGGCACACGCTGATGCGAGAGCGTCTCGGTATAGTTCTCCCCGGTGACCTCCCGCCCGCGCACCGTGTAGGAGTAGGTTTCGGCGCTCGCTGCGCGGGCCCGGGCGGGCCAGGCCTTCAGCTGCGCGATGCCCTCGGCGCCAATCTCAGCGAGCGCCTGGTTGTAGGCGGCGCGCAACTGCCGCCGCGTTGCATCCGGCTCGGCGCCGCCCGGCGCGTCCGGATACGGATCGAGCGGCGCGGGGCGCGCCTCGTCGCCGAGCGTCTCGAGCGCCTGGTACAGGCCGTGAGCGCGGTGCGCCGCGAGCGCGCGGCGCTCGATGTCCTCGCGCAACGAGCGCCCATGACGGGCGATCTCCGCCAGGTAGCGCACGCGCGATCCGGGGATCAGGGCCTCGCGCTCGAGCGCCTGGGCCGGCGCCGGCCCGGCGAGCTCCCAGCGCGCCGCTCCGAGACGCTTCTCGGCCAGCGTTCGGCACAGTGCCGCGAACAGCCGATTGACGCCCGGATCATTAAAGCGGCTGGCGACGGTCGCGTGCACCGGCAGATCCGCATCCGCCAGCGCATGCTGCTGCGGATGGTTGCGCCGCCACTGCTTGCGCACGTCGCGCAGGCTGTCCTGCGCGCCGCGCTTGTCGCTCTTGTTGAGCACGACCAGGTCGGCGTAATCGAGCATGTCGATCTTCTCAAGCTGGCTGGCCGCGCCGTACTCACTGGTCATCACGTACACCGACACATCGACCAGATCGACGATCTCGCTGTCGGCCTGGCCGGTGCCTGCCGTCTCCACCAGGATCAGATCGAAGCCCGCGGCCTGGTACAGCTGGATGACATCCTTAAGCACCGCCGCGGTGGCCATGTGCTGGCGACGCGTCGCCAGCGAGCGCATGAAGATCGTGTCGCAGTCCAGGCTATTCATGCGGATGCGGTCCCCGAGCAGCGCCCCGCCACTGCGCCGGCGCGTCGGGTCCATGGCAACCACCGCGATCTGCCGCTCGGGGAACTCCCGGCGCAGCCGCGCGAGCAGCTCGTCGGTCAGACTGGATTTGCCGGCCCCGCCGCTCCCGGTGATGCCGATCACCGGCACGCGATTCGGGGACCGCTGGATGCTGCGGCGGATCTGCTC
>JAKAZL010000061.1:8214-13977 GCA_021815925.1 Pseudomonadota bacterium
GCCCGGCATCGGGGTCCTCGGCACGGACGGATGGGACGGCACTGGTGTGCTTCGGCAGCATGGCTCGCTCGCTGGGCGGCGGCAAAAAGTCTTTACGCGCCGGTAGGATACCTACCAATCAGTATGATACAGCCGAACCCGGCCGGTCAACGCGTCGGCCGCTGCCGACGGCGGCATGCCCACAGCACGGGTTTGCCGTGAACTCGCGGGTGCGCACACGCTGTCCCCTGCGGCTATACTTCAACACCTTGGGCCGCACCGCAACGGGCTCCTCCTGAAAACCATGCCAGCCAGCCGACGCAAATCAGCGCCCGGACGAGCGCCCCGCAGAACGGGCATGGCCGATGCGTCGGCGGACGCCGTGCCGCGTGCATCGCCGTGGCGCGCCAGCCGCGAACGGGTGCACGACCGGCAGGTCAAGCGCGAAGCCGTCATCCGCGCCGCCGCGCACGCCTTTAATCGCAAGGGCTATCACAATACCTCGCTCGATGACATCGCCGCGGCGCTCGAGGTGAGCAAGCCGACCGTCTATTACTACGTCTCGAACAAGGAGCAGCTGTTGTTCGAGTGCTTTGTCGCCGGCATCGAGCCGATCCGCTCCGGCCTGCGTCAGGCGCGGGCGCTCAAGGCGAGCGCCCGCGAGCGGCTCAAGGCCGTGCTCGATCATTACGGCCGGGCGGTCGCCTCGGAATTCGGCTGGTCGATGGTTCGGGCCGAGGACCAGGACCTGTCCCCGGCGATGAGCGCGCACATCAAATCGCTGAAGTCCGAGATCGATCAGGGCATCCGCCGACTGCTGCGCGAGGGCGCACAGGACGGCTCGATCCATCCCTGCGACCCGAAGATGACCGCCTTTGCACTCGCCGGTGCGCTCAACTGGATCGCACACTGGTACCGCGAGGACCAATCCATGACCGGCGCGGACATCGCCGCAGCGTTCATCACCGTCTTCGAGAACGGCTTGATGCCGCGGGCGGGCGGCAGGGTCGAACGCTGAACGTCTGATATTGCACTGAGGATCTTCCATGTCGAATACCGAAATCGTCATCGCCGCAGCCCAACGCACGCCGATTGGCGCATTCCAGGGCGTGTTCGCCTCGCTGAGCGCCCCGCAGCTCGGCGCCTGCGCGCTGAAGGGGGCCATCGCGGCGGCCGGCATCTCCGCCGCCGACGCCGACGAGGTGCTGCTCGGCTGTGTGCTGCCGGCCGGCCTCGGCCAGGCGCCGGCCCGCCAGGCGGCGATTGCCGCCGGCGTGCCGCTCGCCACCCCGGCATCGACGATCAATAAGATGTGCGGCTCCGGGCTGAAAACCGTGATGATGGCCGCTGACCAGATCCGCGCGGGCAACGCCCAGGTCGTGCTCGCCGGCGGCTTCGAGTCGATGACGCAGGCGCCCTACCTGCTGCCGAAAGCGCGCGGCGGCTATCGCCTCGGTCACGGCGAGCTGCTCGATCATATGTTCACCGACGGCCTGCAGAGCCCCTTCGACGGCAAGCTGATGGGCTGCTTCGCGGACGCCACCGCCGCGCGCTACGGGTTCACGCGCGAGCAACAGGACGCCTTCGCCGCAGAATCGGTGCGCCGCGCGCTCGCCGCCCAGGCCGCCGCCTTCGGCGCCGAGATTACCCCGGTGACCGTCAAGAGCCGCAAGGGTGAGACCGTCGTCGATCGCGACGAGACCCCGGGCACCTGCGATGTAAAGAAAATCCCGACGTTGCGCCCGGCATTCGGCAAGGATGGTACGGTGACCGCGGCGAGTTCCTCCTCGATCGCCGATGGCGCCGCGGCGGTGGTGGTGATGAGCGCGAAGGCCGCGCAGGCACGCGGCGTCAAGCCCCTGGCGCGCATCGTCGGGTATGCGAGCCACGCCCAGGAGCCGGAGTGGTTCACGACGGCACCCGTGGGCGCCTTGAACAAAGTCCTCGGCGCGGCGGGATGGCAGGCCGGCGATGTCGACCTGTACGAGATCAACGAGGCCTTCGCGGCGGTCACCCTCGCCGCCATGCACGACCTGCGCCTCGACCCGGCCCGCGTCAACGTGAATGGGGGCGCGTGCGCATTGGGGCATCCCCTGGGTGCCACCGGCGCGCGCATCCTCACCACGCTGCTGCATGCGCTGCGGGCGCGCGGCGGCAAGCGAGGCGTTGCCGGCCTGTGCATCGGCGGTGGCGAAGCGGTGGCGCTGGCGGTGGAAATGATAGGCTAGGCGGACGAACGGATACCCAGGGGGACGGATGAAGATTCAAGACGCCCGCGCCGTCATCACGGGCGGCGCCTCGGGGCTCGGGCACGCCACGGCCCGTCACCTGCTCGCGCAGGGCGCGAAGGTGGCGCTGCTTGACGTGCAGGAGGAGGCCGGACGGGCAGCCGCAGCGGCACTCGGGCCGGAGGTACAGTTCCTGCGCTGCGATGTGACCTCGGAGAGCGAAGTCGAGGCCGCCATGGCCGAGGCCCACCGGCAGCTCGGCGGCTTGAACCTGCTGGTCAATTGCGCCGGGGTCATCGGCGCGGGGCGGGTGCTCGGCAAGCAGGGCCCGATGAGCGGGGAGTTCTTCGCCAAGGTCGTGCACATCAACCTCATCGGCACGTTCCTCTGTGACAAGACAGCCGCGGCGCTGATGCAACACAACACCCCGAATGAGGACGGCGAGCGCGGTCTGATCGTGCACACCTCCTCGGTCGCGGCCTTCGAGGGGCAGATCGGCCAGGCGGCCTACTCAGCAACCAAAGCGGCGCTCGCTGGCATGACGCTGCCGATGGCCCGTGAGCTGTCCCGCTTCGGCATCCGCTGCATCGCCATCGCGCCGGGCATCTTCCTCACCCCGATGGTCGCCTCGATGAGCGCGGAGCTACAGGCTTCGCTCGCGGCGCAGATCCCCTTCCCGCACCGGCTCGGCAAGCCGGAGGAATTCGCGCAGCTGGTCGCTGCGGCGTTCACAATCCCGATGCTCAACGGCGAAACCATCCGACTCGATGGCGCCGTGCGGATGCAGCCCCAATGAACAGCACTCAGTCCACCGAAATCCAGCGCGACGTCATGGAGTACGACGTGGCCATCGTGGGCGCGGGACCGGCCGGTCTCGCCTGCGCGATCCGGCTGAAGCAGCTCAAGCCGGACCTTAATATCTGTCTGCTCGAGAAGGCCGCGACCCTCGGCGCGCACACGCTGTCCGGCGCAGTGATCGAGCCCGGCCCGCTCGATGCGCTCGCGCCCGAGTGGCGCCAATCGCCGCCAGCCATCTGCGTCCCTGCGACGCACGACGAGCTGCACCTGCTCACCCGCACGCGCAGGGTACGCCTGCCGCTGCCGCCGCAGCTGCACAATCACGGCAACTTCATCATCTCCCTCGGACTGCTGGCCGCGTGGCTCGGGCAGAAGGCCGAAGGGCTGGGCGTGGACATCTTTCCGGGATTTGCCGCAGCCGAACCGGTGCTCGACGCCGACGGCGCCGTGCGCGGCGTGCGTCTCGGGGATGTGGGCCTGGACAAATCCGGCCAGCCCGGGCCAAATTTCACCCCGGGCGCGGAGATCCACGCCGGCACGACCATCGTGGCCGAAGGGGCCCGCGGGAGCCTGGCGAAGCAGCTGATCCGCCGCTTCAAGCTGGACGCCGACAGCGCCCCGCAGACCTTCGGACTGGGCATGAAGGAGCTCTGGCAGCTGCCCGCGGGCCGCGTCCGCCCGGGGACGATCCAGCATACGGTCGGCTGGCCGCTCGACGGCCATACCTACGGGGGCAGCTTCCTCTATCACCTGACGGACAACCGCGTCTACGTGGGATTCGTGGCGGGTCTGGATTACCAGGACCCGCGTTTCTCGCCGTTCGAGGCATTTCAGCAGTTCAAGCACCACCCGAGCATCAAGCCGCTGCTCGAGGGCGGGGAGATCCTCGCCGCGGGCGCGCGCACCATCGCGGCGGGTGGCTGGCAGAGCATTCCTCGGCTGGAGATGCCGGGGGCCCTGCTCATCGGCGATGCCGCCGGCGGGGTGAACGTGCCGAAGATCAAGGGCGTGCACCAGGCCATCCGCTCAGGCATGCTCGCCGCGGAACACCTCGCGGCCAGTGGCTCACCGGCCGGATTCGATGCGCTCTGGCGCGCCTCGGCCGGCGGACAGGAGCTGCGTGCGGTGCGCAATGTCAAACCGGGCTTCAAGCGCGGGCTGTGGTTCGGCCTCGCCAACGCGGGCCTCGAGGCGCTCACCGGCGGTCGTACGCCCTGGACGCTGCGGCCCAAGGCGGCCGATTACCAGCGGCTGCGCCACCTCGACGCGTACGCTTCTCCGGACCGGCACTGGGTCGAACGCACACTGCCGCCGCGTGACCGGCTCGCCTCGGTGTTCTTCGCCTCGACGAGCCACGACGAGCAGCAGCCGGCACACCTGAAGGTGCGCGACACGAGTATCTGCACGGACCGCTGCCGCACTGAGTTCGGCAACCCGTGCCAGCGGTTCTGTCCTGCCAACGTCTACGAGATGGTGGAGGACACGAACGGCTGGCGGCTGCAGATCAATGCGGCCAACTGCGTGCACTGCAAATCCTGCGACATCAAGGACCCGTACGGCATCATCGACTGGACGCCGCCCGAGGGCGGCTCCGGGCCCAACTACCAGTCCCTGTAGCCTCCATGGAACCGATCTGGCAACCCTCGGCGCAGCGCATCGCCGCCGCCAACCTCACCCGGTTCGTCGCCTGCGTCAACGCCCGATTGGGGCTCAGCCTCAAGGGGTTTTCAGATCTTTACACCTGGTCGGTGAACGAACCGGCATTGTTCTGGAGCGAGCTGGCGCACTTCGCGGCCGTACGTGCCGAGTGGGGCAAGGGACCGGTGATCGAGCATCCCGATCGCATGCCGGGGGCGCGCTTCTTCCCCGCCGCCACGCTCAACTTCGCCGAGAATCTACTGCGCTTCCGCGACGATCAGCCGGCGATCACGTTCACCAACGAACGCGGTGCGGAACAGCGGCTGACCTACCGACAGCTGCACGAGGAAGTGGCGCGGATCGCCGCGGGCCTGCGGGACGCCGGCGTCGAGCCCGGCGAGCGCGTCGCCGGTTACCTGCCGAATCTGCCGCAGACACTGATCGCGATGCTGGCCGCGGCGAGCATCGGGGCTGTCTGGTCGTCCTGCTCGCCGGACTTCGGCCCACAGGGGGTGCTCGACCGCTTCGGACAGATCGCCCCGAAGATCCTGGTCACCGCCGATGGCTACTTCTACACCGGCAAGACGCTCGACTCGCTCGCCACCGTCGGCGAGGTAGCCGCGCAGCTGCCGAGCGTGCAGCGCATCGTCGTCGTGCCGTACGTCAGCGAGCGCCCGGCGCTCGAGCGGCTGGGCGCCGCGGCGGGACGCGCCGTGCTCTGGCAGGACTTCGGCACGCGCGGCGCACCGTCGCGATTCACACCTTTGCCCTTCAACCATCCGCTGTACATCCTGTTTTCCTCGGGCACGACCGGCGTACCGAAGTGCATCGTGCACGGCGCCGGCGGCACGCTGCTGCAGCACCTGAAGGAGCACCTGCTGCACGTCGATATGCGCCGTGCCGACCACGTCTTCTACTACACGACCTGTGGCTGGATGATGTGGAACTGGCTGGCGAGTGCGCTCGCCACCGGCGCGACGCTGATCCTCTACGACGGCAACCCGTTTCATCCCGACCCCGCAGTGCTCTGGCGCCTGGCTGAGCGCGAGCGGATCACGGTGTTCGGCACCAGCGCCAAGTATCTCTCGGCGCTCGAGAAGAACGGCTACACCCCGGCGCA
>JAKAZL010000062.1 GCA_021815925.1 Pseudomonadota bacterium
TCCGCCTGGGCAAGCAACGCGGCCCAGGCGGTCGGTTTCCTGCTCGGCTTCGTCATCTTTCTGCGCGCGCCGATCCGTGCCGCCTTCAATTCGCATCTGACCTGGCGCCCGCTATGGCGCAACGTGCGCCGGCAGCTGCGCCTCGGGTTTCCTCTGGGGCTGATGCCGGCTGCGGACGTGCTCGGATTTTCGGTGTTCCAGATGATGCAGGTCCGGTACGGTACGGTGGCCGGGGCGGCGACGCAGATGGTCACGGTGCTGACGTCCATCGCCTACCTGCCCGGGGTCGGTATCGCCACGGCCGCCGCCACCCTGGTCGGTCAGTCGATCGGTGCAGGCGATCGGGCCTGGGCCCTGCGCCTCGGCTCGCGCGTCATCCTGCTCGCCGCGACGGTCATGGGCGGGATCGGCCTTGCGCTCGCGCTCGCCGGCCCGTGGCTCTTGCCGCTGTTCGCCGGCACCCACAGTCACAGCGCCGAGGCGACCATTCGCCTCGGCATCGAGTTGCTGTGGCTCGCGGCTGCCTATCAGTTCTTTGATGGACTGAATCTCGGCAGCAGCATGTGTCTGCGCGGCGCCGGGGATGTGCGGGTACCGGTCGCGCTGGTCTTCCCGGTGTGCTGGCTGATCTTCCTGCCGCTCGCGCACGCCCTCACGTTCGCCCCGGGGCAGGGCTGGGTGCATTTTCTGCCGCAGTTCGGCTGGGGCGCTCGCGGCGGCTGGGTCGCCGTCATTCTCTACGTGGTGTTGCTCGGGACCACGCTCTTTCTGCGCTGGCGCTCGCGCGCCTGGCAGCACATCCGCATCTAGTACCGCGTCCGCGCGGATGCGCCCTACACGACTTTCGAGTAGCGCGGTGCGGCCGCAGGCGAGCGCGCAGTTTGCAGATAGCGGTCGAAACACATCGCGACCAGGCGCAGCAGCAGCCGGCCGCGCTCGGTGGCTGCGATCCTCTGCCGGTCGATCTCGACCAACCCGTCGGCCTCGAGCGCGCGCAGCGCCGTGAGCGCCTCGGCAAAGTATTCCTCGAAGGAAATCCCGTGCCGCGATTCGATGGCTGCGATCTCGACTCGCCCCTGGCACATCAGGCGTTGAATGACGTCGGCGCGCAGCACGTCGTCAGCATCGAGCGTCAGCCCGCGCCACACCGCCAGTCGCCCGGCATCGATGGCGGCCTCCCAGCCGGGCAGGTCGCGAGGATTCTGGCTGAAGCTCTCCCCGATGTGGCTGATGGCACTCACGCCGAGGCCGAGCAGGTCGCAATCGGCGTGGGTGGTGTAGCCCATGAAGTTGCGCTGCAGCCCGCCGGCGGCGCGGGCCCGCGCCAGATCGTCCTGCGGCAGCGCGAAGTGATCCATGCCGATGTATTCGTAGCCCGCCGCGGTCAGCTGTTCGATGGCGAGCCGCAGCAGCGTGATGCGCGTCTCGGGATGCGGCAGGAATGTCGTGTCGAGCTGGCGTTGCGGCTTGAACAGCTCCGGCAGATGGGCGTAGCCATACACTGCGAGACGGTCCGGTCGCGCCTCCACCATGGTGCGCAGGGTGCGCGCGAAGCCCTCCGGAGTCTGCAGCGGCAGACCGTAAATCAGGTCGACGTTGACCGAGCGAAAGCCGCTGGCGCGGCACGCCTCAATCACCGCGAGGGTCTCCTCGATGCTCTGGATGCGGTTGACGGCGCGCTGCACCTGCGGATCGAAGTCCTGCACTCCGAGGCTGGCGCGGTTGAATCCGAGCGCGGCGAGTGCGGCGATGTCGGCGGGGCGCACGAAGCGCGGATCGAGCTCGATGGAGAAATCCCGCTCCGGCCGCGTACTCAGCTGGAAGCGGTCCGCGAGCGCCTCGAGCAGCCGCGCGATCTGCGCCGGTAAAAAGAAATTAGGCGTGCCGCCGCCCAAGTGCACCTGCAGCACTTCGCGGTGCGGATCGAACAGCGGCGCCACCGTTTCGATCTCCCGCAGCAGACGCTCGAGGTACTGCTCAGCGCGCGCCGTGTCGCGCGTGATCACGCGGTTGCAGCCACAGTAGAAGCAGGGGCTGGCGCAGAACGGCATGTGCGCGTAGATCGACAGCGCCTGACCGAGGGCATTGCTGCGCTCGATGTGCTCGCGCAGCTCGGCTGCGCCGAAGGAGGCAATGAACTGCGGTGCGGTCGGGTAGGAGGTATACCGTGGTCCGGGCCGGTCGTAGCGGCGCAGCAGCTCGGGATCGAAGGTCAGTGGGCTCGTCATGCCATCCGTCCGTCGGCCGCTCGGGCGGCCCAGCGCATGATGGCTCAAGGGCGCCCGTGCGGGCCATACGTAGAAGGGTCCTGCTGCCACGCTCACGGTTGCCGGCGGGATGTACCCTGGGGCGCCGCGGCATTATGCGATCATCGGACCATGGGTGAGGGAGACGCCAGCGCCCCGGTTCCCCCGACGAGGGCTGCGGCGAGCGAGCCGGACATCGAGGTCTATCGTTCCCGGGGGCGCCGCGAGTGCGAGGAGCGGGCATTCGTGCTCGCCGCGGTGGGCATCGCGAGCGAGATCGTGACCTTTCGCGGTGGATGCGTGCTGCAAGTCGCCGCGGGCCAGCTCGCCGCCGCAGCGGCACACCTGCAGCAATACGAGCGCGAAAACCCACCGCGGCGGCCCATCCCGCCACCACCGCCGCTGCGACTCTTCCCGCGCGCGTGGGTCGGGTGTCTCGGCTATGCCGCGTGGCTGCTCGGCGTCGCCTACGTGCTGTCCAACGGCCTGGTGCGCCTCGATGCCTTCGAGCGTGGCGACCTGTACGGTGCGGCGCTGCGCCGCGGCGAGTGGTGGCGCGCCTGGACCTGCCTGACGCTGCACATGAGTGGCGCGCACCTGGCCGGGAACCTGCTCGCCGGCGTGTGGTTCGGCTATCTGGCCGGGCGCCAGTTCGGGGCGGGGACCGCCTGGCTGCTCGTCGTTCTCGGCGCCGGGCTCGCCAACCTGCTCGAAGGGCTGGTGGGGCCGCCCGGATATCGCTCGGTCGGGGCCTCCACGGCCGTGTTCACCGCGCTCGGCATGATGGCGGCGCACACTTGGTGGCGGCGCCGCTCGCTGGGTCGCAGCTGGTTGCGCCGCTGGATTCCGCTGGGGGCGGGCGTGGTGCTGCTGGGGTGGCTCGGCACCGCTGGCCGGCACACGGACATCATGGCGCACCTGCTGGGGTTCAGCTTCGGCGTCCTGCTCGGCTGGGCGGCCGCCGTGCCGTGGATCGACCGGCGCCTGGAGCGGGTGCCCCAATGGCTGCCCGGGCTCGGCGCCATGCTGATCATGGTCGTCGCGTGGGCCTACGCGCTCGCCTAGGGCGGACGGCTCAGTCGCTGGTGGGCAGCAGGGCCGGGGCGACCGCGTCCGGTGTTCGCCGGTAGCGTCGAATGAGGCGCACGTCGATGCCGTGATCGCTCATGTGCAGGGTCATCACCAGCTCCCCGTGCGGACTGAGCGCAAAGCGCTCGGTCAGCTGTGGACCGATCAGGGGGGTCAGCCGGATGACGAAGCCCTGGTCGTCCCAGCCGCAGGTCTGGACCGCGCCACCGTCGCCGAACGCGATCGCCGTCTGAATGCCGAGCGTGCACTCTTGTATTCCACCGGCGCTGCGCAGCACGAACTGGCCGCGCGTGAGGCGCAGTCCGAGGTAATCCCCCACGGGGACGTGCCCGATGAATTCCCGGACCCACGCCGCCCCGAACATCGGCGCGCTGACCTCCACGCCGGGCTCCTGCAGGGTGCTCGAGCTGCCGGCCCGGGGGCCAGCCCGGCGCTCGTCCCGACCGTGCTCGGTGGGCTCGGGTGCGGGCTGCGACCCGCTGGTGGGCCGCGCCTCGTGCTCCCCGGCCTGTTCGTCCCGCTGCGCCTTGCGCACCAGGCGGTGCAGCTGGCCCTGCAGGCTGGTCACGGCGGCGCTGACGTGCTCGCTCCGGGCCGCATCGAGCGTCCAGTTGCCGGCGAGGTGCGGTGCGTGGGAGGGTGGCACCGCTTTCAGCCGCTCCGCTGCACAGCCGGTCAGGGTGGCCGCGAGCGTCGCGACGCACAGGCACAGCACGCGCGGGGCAGGGGTGGGCATAGATGAGGGACTGACGGTGGCGCTGCCGGTTCGACCGCGCAGGTGCCCCTCAAGTTCTCCTGGCCGCCTGGGCCGCCAGAGCCTCGATCCGCCCCCAGTCGCGCGCCGCGAGCGCCTCGGGCGGGGAGAGCCAGGAGCCGCCCGCGCACAGCACGTTCGGCAGAGCGAGGTACGTTCCGACCGTCTCCTGAGTAATACCGCCCGTGGGGCAGAACCGAGCCTGCGGGAACGGCCCGGCGAAGGATTTCAGCAGCGCGGTACCGCCGGCGGCGCCGGCCGGAAAGAACTTGAAGCAGTGATAGCCGTGCGCGAGGCCCTGCATGAGCTCCGAGGCAGTCGCGACCGCTGGCAGGTAGGGAATGGGCGCATGGACGCCGGCCTCGAGCAGCGCCGGGGTCGCGCCGGGGGAAATCGCGAAGGTCGCGCCTGCATTGGCCGCGGCGCGCAGATCCTCGACCGACAGCACCGTGCCCGCGCCCACGGCAATACCCGGCACCTCGCGCGCGATCGCCTCGATGGCGCCGAGCGCCGCGGCGGTCCGCAACGTGACTTCGATGGTCCGCAGGCCACCGGCGAGCAGCGCGCGCGCCAGGTCCGGGGCGATCGCCGGCTCGTCGATGACCACAACCGGCATGACCGGGGAGAGGCGCAGGATCCGTTCGATATCGGCAAGCGAGGGCATGGATGGGCTCGATGGGTGGGGGGCGGCGCTTATCGTGCAGCAATCCACACGATTGCGATAGAGAGCGGTTGCGCTAGGCCGCGGCCCCCTCGAGAAATGTCAAGGTTTGCGCCGTGGCATCCAGCCGGACGCGCACACCGAGGGGAACCGGCTCGTTGCGCGCGCCGTGACCGATCGGAAAGCCCGCCGCGCACGGCAGCCCGGTCTCGGCCGCGAGGTCCCGCAGGACATCAGCGCTCGAGTAAGGCGCATCACGCTCCTCGCAGCCGGTGAACGAGCCGAGCACGATGCCGCGGACCTGGCGGAAGACTCCGGCCAGCGCCAGGTGCGTCCACATCCGGTCCAGCCGGTAGGGACGCTCGCCGACGTCCTCGAGCAGCAGGATCGCGCCCTCGAGCGGCGGCAGGAACCCCGTCCCGAGCAGGCGCGAGAGGACCGCCAGCGTGCCGCCGAGCAGGGGGCCTTCGGCGACACCGGCCACATAGGTTTCGCTGCCGTGCAGCGTTGCGGCCGGCTCGGCGTGCTCGAGCAGGGCGAACAGCCGCTCATGGGCGCGGCTGTCGAGCAGGGCGAGTTGAGTCAGGACCGGCCCGTGGATGCTGATGCGACCCGTGCGCTGCAGCCACGCATGCAGCGCGGTGATGTCAGAAAAGCCGACGAGCGGCTTGTGGCCGGGGTTCAGCGGTTCGAGTCCGGCAAGCAGCCGCAGCGCGCCGTAGCCGCCGCGAGCGCAGAAGACGGCCTTGATCTGCGGATCGCTCAGCGCGGCGGCGAGCTCCGCCCGCCGCCGCAAGTCGTCGCCGGCGAGGTAACGCTCCCCGGAGAAGATGCCGGGCTCGTAGCGGACGTCGTAGCGCGCTGCGATGACCGCCAGCCCCGCCTCGAACTTCGGCCGCTCGAACGGGCCGGCCGGCGCCACCGCGGCGACGCGGTCGCCTACCCGAAGACGGGGGAAGGGGCGAAAGGCGGTGTCGGGCATGCGCCAGGTACTTCGCAGCGGCCACGGGGCGCACATTGTCCACCACGGGGACAAGCGGGACCAGCGGAAATTACTCACGCGGCGCTCACCGCGGCGGATCTAGCGTATGGCCATTCACGCCCCCGCAGCGGACTGGATGGAACCTCACATGGCGGACCTGGCATTCCTGCTGATCCTGGCTGGCCTCTACGGCCTGACGCACCTGATCGTCTGGGCGATCGCCCGACTCGGAGCCCTCGAATGAACCTCGCCTACCTGTTCGGCGGGCTGCTGACGCTCGCGCTCACCGGCTACCTGCTGTACGCGCTGTTCAAGCCGGAGAAGTTCTGATGACCGCACAGTCCTGGGGCCTGCTTGCCCTGTTTCTCGCCGCGGCGCTGTTGTGCGTTAAGCCGCTCGGCCTGTACTTGGCGCGCGTCATGGAGGGCGAGCCGAATCCGGCCGCGCGGATCGGCGGACACCTGGAGCGGTTGATCTACCGGCTGTGCGGCGTCGACCCCGGCGCCGAGATGGGTTGGAAGCGCTACGCCATCGCCCTGCTGCTGTTCAACACCCTCGGCGTGCTGCTGCTCTACGCCCTGCAGCGCCTGCAGTACTGGCTGCCGCTGAATCCTGAGCACTTTGCCGCGCCATCGCCGGACTCGGCGTTCAATACCGCGGTCAGCTTCGTGACCAACACGAACTGGCAGAGCTACGTCCCCGAGACGACGATGAGCTATCTGACGCAGATGGCCGGTCTCGCCGTGCAGAATTTCCTCTCGGCAGCCACTGGCATCGTGGTCGCCATTGCGCTCATCCGCGGACTCGCGCGACACAGCGTGCGTGCGATCGGCAACTTCTGGGTCGACGTCACCCGCGCGACGCTCTACGTGCTGCTGCCGCTCGCAGCGGTGATCGCATTGGCGCTGGTCAGCCAGGGCGTCATCCAGAACTTCAGCACCTACCGGCAGGCGACCCTGGTGCAGCCGGTGACCTACTCGCAGCCGGCAACCGATGCGGCGGGCAAGCCGCTCCTCGACAGCGCCGGCCAACCGGTCCTGAGCACGCTGAGCACGACGACCCAGACGCTGCCGATGGGGCCCGTGGCTTCCCAGGAGGCGATCAAGGAGCTCGGCACCAATGGCGGCGGCTTCTTCAATGCCAACTCGGCGCATCCCTATGAAAATCCGACGGCGCTGTCGAACTTCATCGAGATGCTCGCCATCGTCCTGGTCCCTGCGGCGCTGACCTATACCTTCGGCCATCTGGTCGGTGACACCCGCCAGGGCTGGGCGGTGCTGGCGGCCATGCTCATCCTGTTCGTGCCGCTTTATGCGCTGTGCAATCACAGCGAGCAGCTCGGCAATCCGCGTCTCACTGCGCTCGGAGCGGATCAGGCCGCGAGCGCACTGCAAAGCGGGGGCAACATGGAGGGCAAGGAGGTGCGCTTCGGCATTGCCGGATCGACACTGTTTGCCACGGCAACCACGGTTACCTCGACCGGTGCGGTTGATTCCATGCACGATTCCTACACGCCGCTCGGCGGCTTCGTGCCGCTCCTCGACATGATGCTCGGCGAGGTCGTGTTCGGGGGTATCGGCACGGGTCTGTATTCCATGCTGGTGTTCGCCATCGTCGGGGTGTTCATCGCCGGACTGATGATCGGGCGCACCCCGGAGTACATCGGCAAGAAGATCGAGGCCTTCGAGATGAAGATGAGCTCGATCGCCATTCTCGTCATGCCGTTCATCGTGCTCACCGGGACCGCGGTCGCGGTGAGCGTGGCGGCAGGGCGGGCCGGAGCGGACAACCCCGGGGCGCACGGCTTCAGCGAGATTCTCTACGGGTTCACCTCTGCCGGAAACAACAATGGCAGCGCGTTTGCCGGAATCAACGCCAACACGCCATTCTACAACACCATCCTCGCCCTCGTGATGTGGCTGGGGCGCTTCTGGCCGATCGTCGCGGTGCTCGCGATCGCCGGCTCCCTTGCCGCCAAGAAGCGCATTCCCGTCTCGGCCGGCACCATGCCCACCCACGGGCCGACCTTCATCGCGCTGCTCATCGGCACGGTCCTGCTGGTCGGAGCGCTGACCTTCGTGCCTGCGCTCGCCCTCGGGCCGATCGTCGAGCAGCTGATGCTCTGGAGCCGCTGACCATGCGCCGCAAGCTGTCCATGTTCGATCGTGCCCTGTTCGCTCCGGCCGTGCTCGATGCGCTGCGCAAGCTCGATCCGCGCGTGCAGTGGCGCAACCCGGTGATGTTCGTGGTCTACCTGGGCAGCCTGCTCACCACCGCGCTGTGGATCGAGGCGCTCGCCGGCCACGCCGAGGCGCCGCCGTGGTTCATCCTCAGCGTCGCAGTCTGGCTGTGGTTCACCGTCCTGTTCGCCAACTTCGCCGAGGCGCTCGCCGAAGGGCGCAGCAAGGCGCAGGCGGCGAGCCTCAAGGGCCTGAAGCAGACGGTCGAGGCGAAGCGTCTGGAAGATCCGGCCGACCGCACTCGGATCACGCGCGTGCGCGCCGATCGGCTGCGCAAGGGCGAGGTGGTGCTGGTCGAGGCCGGGGATTTCGTGCCGGGCGACGGTGAGGTGATCGAAGGGGCCGCATCGGTCGACGAGAGCGCCATCACCGGGGAGTCGGCGCCCGTCATTCGCGAATCCGGCGGGGACTTCTCCTCGGTGACCGGCGGCACCCGCGTGCTGTCGGACTGGATCGTGGTGCGCGTCCTCGCCAATCCCGGCGAGACCTTCATCGACCGCATGATCGCGATGGTCGAGAGCGCCAAGCGGCAGAAGACCCCGAACGAGATCGCCCTCACCATCCTGCTGGTGGCGCTCACGCTCGTGTTCCTGTTTGCCACCGCGACGCTTCTGCCGTACTCGATTTACAGCGCAGCCGTGACCGAGCTCGGCAGGCCGGTCACCCTGACCGCGCTCATCGCGCTGCTGGTGTGCCTGATCCCGACGACCATCGGCGGACTGCTCTCGGCCATCGGGGTCGCGGGCATGAGCCGCATGATGCAGGCCAACGTGATTGCGACCTCAGGGCGGGCCGTGGAGGCCGCTGGCGACGTCGATGTGCTGTTGCTCGACAAGACCGGCACCATCACGCTCGGCAACCGCCAGGCGGCGGCGTTCGTGCCCGCAGCCGGGGTGAGCGAGGAGGAGCTCGCCGATGCCGCGCAGCTGGCCTCGCTCGCCGACGAGACGCCCGAGGGCCGCAGCATCGTGGTGCTCGCCAAGCAGCGCTTCCGGCTGCGCGAGCGGGATTTGTCCGCGCTGCACGGGACGTTCGTGCCGTTCTCGGCCCACACGCGCATGAGCGGCGTCGATCTCGACACCCGCCAGATCCGCAAGGGCGCCGTCGATGCCATCCGTCGGCACGTCGAGGGGCTCGGGCAAGCGTTCCCGAAAGCCGTGCTCACCACCGTACAGGAGATCGCACGCCGCGGCAGCACGCCGCTGCTGGTGAGCGACGGCGGGCGGGTGCTCGGGGTGATCGAGCTGAAGGACATCGTCAAAGGTGGCATCAAGGAGCGCTTCGGCGAGCTGCGACGGATGGGGATCAAGACCATCATGATCACCGGCGACAATCCGCTCACGGCCGCCGCGATTGCCGCTGAGGCGGGCGTCGATGACTTTCTCGCCGAAGCGACGCCGGAGGCGAAGCTCAATCTCATCCGCGCCCACCAGGCCGAGGGCCGGCTGGTGGCGATGACCGGGGACGGCACCAACGACGCCCCGGCGCTCGCGCAGGCAGACGTGGCCGTGGCGATGAATACCGGCACCCAGGCCGCCAAGGAAGCCGGCAACATGGTCGATCTCGATTCCAACCCGACCAAGCTCATCGAGGTGGTCGAGACCGGCAAGCAGATGCTCATGACGCGCGGCTCGCTGACCACCTTCAGCATCGCCAATGACGTGGCCAAGTACTTCGCGATCATTCCGGCAGCGTTCGCGACCACCTACCCGCAGCTCGATGCACTCAACATCATGCACCTGACCAGCCCCCTCTCCGCGATCCTCTCGGCCGTGATCTTCAACGCGCTCATCATCATTGCGCTCGTTCCCCTCGCCCTGACGGGTGTGCGCTACCGACCGCTCGGGGCCTCACGGCTCCTGCGGCGCAATCTGCTGATCTATGGCGTTGGAGGCATCCTGGTGCCGTTTGCCGGCATCAAGGTGATCGACATGGCGCTCACGCTGCTGCATCTGACCTGAGGCAAGCGCCATGAAGAACATGCTGCGTACCGCGAGCGTGCTGCTTGCTGCCATGGTGGTGCTCCTCGGAGTCGCCTACCCGCTGCTCATCACTGGGGTGGCACGGGTGGTCTTTCCGGCCCAGGCGGCCGGCAGCCTCATCGTGCGCCACGGCCGCCTGATCGGCTCGCGGCTCATCGGCCAGCCGTTCAGCGACCGGCGCTACTTCTGGAGCCGTCCCTCGGCAACCGCGCCACAGCCCTACAACGGTCTGGACTCCACCGGCTCGAACCTCGGCCCGCTGAATCCTGCGCTGCTGGCCCAGGTCCATGCGCGCATCGCCGCTCTGCGGGCGGCCGATCCGGGCAATACCGCGCCCGTGCCGGTCGATCTCGTGACGGCCTCGGCGAGCGGACTGGACCCCGACATCAGCCTTGCCGCGGCCTACTACCAAGCCGGCCGCGTGGCGCGGGTCCGCGGCCTGCGCGTCGCTCAGGTTCGCGCCCTCATTGCCGCGCATGCCCGCGGCGGATCGCTGGGCGTGCTCGGGGACCCGCGGGTCAACGTCCTGGAGCTGAATCTCGCGCTCGACGCTATGAAATAATCCGTCCATGAACCGGCCCACCCCGAAGGTCGAGCAGCGCCCGGATCCCGAGGCGCTTCTCGCCCGCGTACAGGCCGAGGAGGCGCGAGCGGGACGCGGACGGCTGCGCATTTTCTTCGGCGCCTCAGCCGGCGTCGGCAAGACGTACTCGATGCTGCAGGCCGCCCGCAGCGCGCAGGCGTCCGGGACCGACGTCGTGATCGGCTATCTGGAGCCGCACGGCCGGGTCGAGACCGAGCAGCTCGCCGCGGGGCTCGAGCACCTGCCGAGCCTCGCGGTCAGCTACCGGGGCATCGTGCGCCAGGAGTTCGATCTCGACCGCGCGCTCGCCCGCCGGCCGCAGATCCTGCTGGTCGATGAGCTGGCGCATTCCAACCTGACCGGCGGCGTGCCGCAACCGCGCCACCCGAAACGCTGGCAGGACATCGAGGAGTTGCTCGCGGCCGGCATCAGCGTGTGGACCACGGTCAATGTCCAGCACCTGGAGAGTCTCAACGACCTCGTCTACCAGACCACCGGTGTGCGGCAGAGCGAGACGCTGCCCGATCGGGTGTTCGACGAGGCCGACGACATCGAACTGATCGATCTGCCGGCCGACGATCTGCTGGCGCGGCTGCACGCCGGCAAGGTGTATGTCTCCGATGCGGTGGCCACCGCCGCGGAGCGCTTCTTCCGCAAGACGAACCTGATGGCGTTGCGCGAGATCGCGCTGCGACGGGTCGCCGAGCGCGTGGAGGCCGCCTCGCGCGCGCTGCAGCCGGAGCGCGCCAGCGAGAGGATCGCCGGGGAGCGCCTGTTGGTGGCGGTCGGACCGGACGCCCAGGCCGAGCAGCTGGTGCGCACCGGCAAGCGCATGGCTGACGCTCTCGCGGCGAGCTGGACGGTCGTGTACGTCGAGACACCGGCGCTGCTGCGTCTGTCCGAGACTGACCGAAATCGGCGTATCAGCGTGCTGCGTCTCGCGGCGTCGCTGGGCGCCGAGACTGTGACGCTCGACGGGCCGTCGGCCGCCGCGGCCCTGTTGGAATACGCGCAGACTCGACGGGCGACGCGCCTGCTCGTCGGCGCACCCAAGCGGCGCGGCTGGCGCGCGTGGGCGCGGGCATCCACCTCGACGATGCTGGTCAAGCAGGCGAGCGGCTTCGATGTGCTCGTCATCGCGCCGACCGGCGCCGCCGGGTCGCCGTCCGCACCCGTGCACCCGCCGGTCGAGGGGAGTGCGACCGAGATCCGCTGGGACCGCTATGGCTGGGCCGCCGGGGTGAGCGTGCTGTGCACGCTGCTTGCGTTTGTCATGTATCCGCATTTCGAGCTGTCCAATCTCGCCATGGTCTACCTGCTCGGCGTGACCGTGGCGGGCCTGCGGCTCGGCCGGGGACCTTCGGCACTGACCGCCGTGCTCAACGTGCTGGTGTTCGATTACTGCTTCGTGCCGCCACGCTTCACCTTCGCGGTCTCGGACGTGCAGTACCTGGTGACCTTCGGGGCGATGGTCACCATCGGTCTGGTGATCGCCACGCTCACCGCGAACGTCCGCCAGCAGACACGCGTCGCGGGCGCTCGGGAGCGGCGCACCGCGGCCCTCTATGCCATGAGCCGGGAACTCGCCGTTACGCGCGGCATCGAGAACATGGCCGGGGTCGCGGTGCGGCATGTAACCGAGGTATTCGACTGCCGCGCGGTGGTGCTGCTGCCGGATGCGGAAGGCAAGCTGCGCCGCCCCGCCGGGGCGCCCACCGAACGCTCGCTGCGTGGCGCTGATCTGGCCATTGCCCAATGGGTGAACGACCACGGGCGGCGCGCCGGGCTCGGATCGGACACGCTGCCGGCAACCCCGGCGCTTTACGTACCGCTCGGCGACGAGGCACGCGCCACCGGTGTGCTGGCCGTGCTGCCCTCGAACGCGCGGCGCGTGCTGCTGCCGGAGCAGAGTCAGCTGCTCGACACCTTTGCCGGACAGATCGGACTGGCACTCGAGCGCGCGCGCTTCGCCGATGCCGCCCAGGCCTCCAGCCTCGCCGCGGAGCGCGAGAGCCTGCGCAATACGTTGCTCGCCTCCATCTCGCACGACCTGCGTACACCGCTCGCGGTGATGCTCGGGGCCTCGAGCACGCTCGCCGCCCGCGGCGAGGCGCTCGGTGCCAGCCAGCGTCAGCAGCTCGCCGCATCCATCGAGCTGAAGGCGCGCGAGATGTCCGAGCTGATCTCGAACGTGCTCGACCTGATGCGCTTTCAGTCCGGACAGGTGCCCCTGCGGCGCGACTGGCAGAGCGTGGAGGACCTGGCGAGCGCTGCGCTGCAGCAGCTCGAGGAGCGCCTCGCCGATCATCCGGTTGCGCTGCGCCTGCCGCCTGAGCTGCCGCCGGTGCACGTGGACGGCAGCCTCATCGTGCAGCTCCTCGGCAATCTGTTCGACAACCTGGCCAAGTACACGCCACCGGGCACGCATGCCTGGGTCTCGGCCGGCAATGAAGGCGCTTGCGTGCGTGTGGTGCTCGAGGATGATGGTCCGGGACTGCCGGCGGGCGATCCGCAGCAGTTGTTCGAGAAGTTCCAACGCGGCAGCGGCGAGGGCAGCGTATCGGGCGCCGGGCTGGGACTGGCGATCTGTCGGGCGATCGTCAAAGCGCACGGCGGGGAAATCCTCGCGCGCCAGCGCCCTGGCGGTGGCGCGCGCTTCGAGTTCACCCTGCCGGCACGCGAGCCGCCCGCATGACCGAGGCAATGCACCAGGTGCTGGTGATCGAGGACGAGCCGGCCATCCGCGGTGTGCTGAAGGTGCTGCTCGAGGCCGAGCATTACCGGGTGATCGAGGCCGACACCGCGCTGCGCGCTGAGATCGAGAGTCGCAGCCACAAGCCCGACTTGCTGCTGCTCGACCTGGGACTGCCCGACGGGGATGGGCTGGCCATCATCCGCCGGGTCCGCGCCTGGTCGCCGGTGCCGATCATCGTGCTCTCGGCACGCACCCAGGAAGAGCAGAAAATCGCTGCGCTGGATGCCGGTGCGGACGATTACGTCACCAAGCCGTTCAGCGCGGCGGAGCTGACGGCCAGGGTGCGCGCGGCGCTGCGGCGCAACGTGCGCGGTACGGAACAGACCGGCATGCTGAAGCTCGGCGCGGTCCGCGTCGATCTGCACAAGCGTGCCGCGAGTGGCGCGGCCGGGGAGATCCATTTGACACCGCTCGAGTTTCGCGTGCTCGAGTCGCTGGCGAGGCATCTCGGCGCCATCGTTACGCAGCAGCAGCTCATCCGCGAAGTCTGGGGTCCGGACCGCCTCGGCGATACGCGCGGACTGCGCGTGTGCATCTTGAGTCTGCGCGGCAAGGTGGAGGCCGATCCGCACAAGCCGCGCTACCTGGTTACCGAGGCCGGACTCGGCTACCGCCTGCGCGCCGACGAGTAGGTGAAGCGAGGCGGGGCTAG
>JAKAZL010000143.1 GCA_021815925.1 Pseudomonadota bacterium
CACCGCATCGAGAATCCGGGGAAGATTCCGCTGCACATCATCGAGATCCAGTCCGGGTCCTATCTCGGCGAGGACGACATCGTGCGGCTCGAGGATCAGTACGGACGTCAGGGCACGACGAGCTGACCGCGGTGCGACCCGCTCGCACTGAGAGGGTTCGTTCGACCGCCAGTTGAGGTCATTGACGGGCTTCACAGCAGCGAGGAAACGGGCACCGGCATCGTCCGGATTCGCCGGTGGGGCAGTGTGCCCAGGCGATACCGGTGCGTGCGCCCTGCGCCACGTGACGCGAGGCACTGGGTGTCCGAGCCGCACGCTGAGGCCTAGGCAGGGTGAGTGCAGTCATCCCGAATCGCCTCGACGCCAGAGGCGGCCGGCGCCGCCCGGACCGCTCACTGTATATAAACGCCAGGCTCCCCTTCGCGGTGCAGTCGGTGGATTCGCCCGATGCGCCGGGGTGGCCGACCGCGGTCGTGGCGCGGATCGAGCGGGCCTTCGCGCGAAGTCAGGGGGCGGGGCGGGTGCACCTTGCGACCACCGAGGCGACGACGGCACTGCCGCCGGAACTCGCCTTCGCGCGAGTTTGCCCAGCGCTACGTGACCCGGCTGTGTCATCCCGGCGATGCCGGGCCCGATGCGCCCGGCGTCCTGGTGGCGCTGCCGGGCGAGGCGGAGCTCGAGGCGCTGCGGCTCGCCGCACGGTTGATCAGGGGTTGGTGCGCACCTCGAGCCTTTCGGCCAACCACAGCTTGATCAGCGACTGGCGGGTCACGCCGAGCCGACGCGCCTGCCGATCAATGGATTGAACCATCCATTGCGGGAAATCGACGTTGACGCGCTTGATGTCGATGCCGGGTCTGTGGGCGCGTTGCACGTCAAGATGTTCGAGGACGCTCTCTCCAGCGTCGAATTTCTGATCAAATCGCTTCGCTTTCATAAACCTTCACCTCTGCGCGGTGTCTGCGTTCACAAGCTGTGAATCGGGGCGCGCAGGCCCTGATGGGCCTGCCGTGATGGCGCGTTGTGCCGCGATCCGGTCCACGAGCCCCACTCAGCGCGCGAGCGCGGATGCGGTGCCACCTCCGGGGGCCCGCAGTATTTCACGGGATTCGAGGGCGCGTTGAACGGTACACTGCGGACCCTTTGGGTGCCGTCGGGACCATGGCCGAGTCTCTCGATCTCTATATCAACGCCCGGCGCCATTTCGCCGTGGAGCGCGGGGATGCGCCGGATACGCCGGCTCTCCCGGCCGCGGCCGCCTCGCGGATCGAGCGGGCGTTCGCGCACGGTCAGGGGACGGGACTGGTGCAGCTGGCCGCCACGGAGCTCACCACCTCGTTGCCGCCGGGACTGGCCTTCGCTCGCGACTTCGCGCAGCGCTACATGACCCGGCTGTGTCATCTCGGCGATGCCGAGCCCGATGCCCCCGGCGTCCTGGTGGAACTGCCGCCGGCCGAAGAGCTCGAGGCGCTGCGGCTCGCCGCGCCGCCCATCCGCGGTCTGGAATATCTCGATGCGGCGCTGCTCGCCATGGCCTGGCGCGACATCGAGGACGGGTTGCGCGAGGCCGCCGCGGCCGCCGAACAGAGCCTGCGCACCTATCTGCATCGGCGCAACCGGCTCTGGCAGCTGGTCGGCCGGGTCACCTTTCATCTCGCCGAGAACCCGCGCGACGAGGCGTTTCCGTTTGCGTTCCTGGTCACCTACACCGGCGGGGTGTCGGCGCAGGGCGTGGCACGGCATCTGCCGCTCGGGCGTGCGCTGCAGGAATACACCGGCCCGGCGAACCGCGCGCGCCTGGCGAGTCTGCTCAAGCCCATCCGCGCGGCCTCCGAGCGGCTCACGTGGGTGCGCGAGCTCATCGACAGCGGCGACATCTACCAGCCGCTCGCCTGGCGTCCCGCCGAGGCGCTCAGGCTGCTCACCGATACCGCCGTCCTCGAGGCCTGCGGTCTGGTGGTGCGCATCCCGGACTGGTGGAAGGCCGGGCGCGCGCCGCGGCCTCAGGTGAGTGCGCAGGTGGGCCGCGCACCGGCGGCGCAGCTCGGCGCCAAGGCCCTGCTCGATTTCTCGGTGCGCATGACCCTCGAGGGGGAGCCGCTCACCGAGGCCGAGCAGCAGCAGCTGCTCGCCTCACGGGAGGGTTTGATCCGCTTGCGCGGCCGGTGGGTCGAGGCCGACGGCGAGCAGCTCGCCGCGGCGCTGCAGCATTGGACGGGCGTGGAGCGCGAGGTGCGCGCCGGCGGGCTGTCGTTCCACGAGGGCATGCGCCTCTTGGCCGGCGCGCCCGCCGAACGCTCACACCTGGAAACCCCCGAGCCGCTGGCGGCCTGGTCGGGGGTCGAGGCGGGCGCGTGGCTGCGCGAACTGCTCGAGCGTCTGCGCCACCCCGAGGCCGAAGCGGCGCTCTCAATCCGGGACCTGAATGCGACGCTGAGGCCGTACCAGGTCATCGGTGCGCAGTGGCTCGCGCTGCTCACGGGACTCGGTCTGGGGGCCTGTCTCGCCGATGACATGGGGCTGGGCAAAACGATCCAGGTGATTGCGCTCCTGGTGCACGGTCACGGCGGTCCGAGCCGCAGCCGCCGCGCTGCGGCCCGCTTGCCGGACGCCTCGGGCATCCCGAGCCTGGTCGTGACACCTGCGTCCCTGATCGCCAACTGGAAAAGCGAGCTCGAGCGCTTCGCGCCGCGCCTGAA
>JAKAZL010000063.1 GCA_021815925.1 Pseudomonadota bacterium
GCGCTGAATGAGCGCCTGGCGCAGCTGACCACGCAGTTTCAGCAGCAACTGCTCGCGGCCACCAACGCCGGTGCGCTCGTCCTGACGCACCGGCGCGAGCTCGCCGGCCTCACCCCGGGGATGATCGGCGCGGCGGCCCACGCCGCCCGCGAGCGGGGCCTGCCCGGCAAGTGGGTCATCACGCTGCAGAGCACCACCCAGCAGCCGGCGCTCGCCTACCTCTCGGACCGCTCAGTGCGCCATGCGCTCTATGAGCACTCCTGGACACGCACCGAGCACGGTGGGCCGGACGATACCCGCGCGACCATCGAGGAGCTCGCGCGGCTGCGGGCCGAGAAGGCGCATCTGCTCGGCTACCCGGACTTCGCGGCCTACCGGTTGCAGAGCCAGATGGCGCACGATCCGGCCGCCGTCGAGCGCTTCCTCGGCCAGCTGGTGCCCCCGACCGTGGCGGCGATCCAGCACGAGGCAGCCATCCTGCAGGGGCAGATCGCGCGCGACGGCGGCCATTACCGGCTGCGCCCGTGGGACTGGGAGTATGAGGTCAACCGCGCCAAGGCGGTGCGCTACCACCTGAGTGATGCCGAGGTGCGTCCCTACCTGGTGCTCGACAACGTGATCGAGCGCGGCCTGTTCTACCTCGCGCATCGGCTTTACGGCCTGACGTTCAAGGCGCGCACCGACCTGCCGGTCTATCAGAAGGACGTGCGGGTGTACGAGGTGTACGACCTCACCGGCAAGCCGCTCGGCCTGATCTATCTCGATTATTTCCGTCGCGCCAACAAGTCCGGCGGCGCCTGGATGGACAATTTCGTCGTGCAGTCGCGCCTGCTCGGCCATCTGCCGGTGGTCTACAACGTGGCGAATTTCACCCAGCCTGCGCCCGGGGAGCCGGCGCTGATCAGCATCGATGACGCGGTGACGATGTTCCACGAGTTTGGGCACGCGCTCAACAGCCTCCTTGCCGATGAGATCTACCCGAGCCTCTCGGGCACGAACACGGCGCGGGATTTCGTGGAGTTTCCCTCGCAGTTCGACGAGCGCTGGGCGCTGTACCCGGCGGTGCTGCGCCACTACGCGCTCAATGAGCGCACCGGCAAGCCCATGCCGAAGGCGCTGATGGACAAGATCCTGCGGGCGCGCAACTTCAATGCCGGCTACAAGGTCGGCGAGGAGCTCGCGGCAGCCGAGCTCGACATGCAGTGGCACACGCTGCCCTCGAGCGCGCCGCTGCAGAATGCCGACACCTTCGAGCGCGCGGCGCTCAAGCGCACGGGCATGGCGCTGGCGGATGTGCCTCCGCGCTATCGCTCGAGCTTCTTTCCGCACATCTGGGGCGGGGGATATGCGGCCGGCTATTACTCGTACCTGTGGACCGAGATGCTCGCCGATGACGCGTACGACTGGTTCCTGCGCCATGGCGGACCGACGCGCGCCAACGGCCTGCGCTTTCGCGAGCGGATCCTCTCGCGCGGCCACACCGAGGGATACTGGAAGATGTTCCGCAGCTTCTACGGCGCGAACCCGCGCATCGGGCCGCTGCTGCGCTATCACGGCTTCACCGTGCCGGGCGCGCACTGAGCTCGAGGCTCATGCGGTTGCCCGTAGCCATCGGCACTTCGGCCACCAGCGGATGCGGCGATGCCGGCCAAGCGTCTGCGCCACGGACTGAGGCAGGAGCGAGCCGGTGACGACGACGCTCCCGCATGCGGCCGTCGGAGCGGCTCGGGGCGAGTGATCGCCCCGGCTCCCTGCCTTGTGTGCTCGCCAGGCCTTTGCACCTCGTGCGGCGTGTCCGGCGATCCGCCACTTCTCCGGTTGTGCCGGCGGGCCCGGGGCCCGCGGACCGGGGATCGCGCGAGTATTTGTGGCTGGCGCGCGACAGGCATCGGCGGCCGACCGCGGCGTGAGGCAGGGGCCAGGGCCGGGACTATCCAGGGTCGGTGAGAGGGCGTATCCTTCGAACCACAGCGACTCGCAAACGAACGCTTGTTTTAATTCATCTGGGGCGAGTTCGAGGAGGGGGCATGGTGATGAAGAACGGCGGTCTCATCTGTGCGCTGCTGGCCACGCTGGCGCTGGCCGGTTGCGGCGGTCAGAACAGCCCGACGGCCACCATGGTCAAGAGCACCGCGCGCGGAACGCTGGCGGTTGATCCGCCGCTGCGGGTGGCCTCACTCAGCGCCTCGGCCTTCGCCACCGAGCTCGGCGCCACCGCCTCAGGCGCACAGCTGCTGCAGCTGGCGGGCACCCCGGCCTGCGGGGTGGACTTCTACTACATGAAGTACTGGACCGTCGATCCGACCGGCCAGCCCACCCTGGTCTCCGGTGCGCTGATGGTGCCGACCGGCAGCGCGGCGCAGTGCTCCGGTGCACGACCGGTCGTGCTCTATGGGCACGGCACCACCACCGCGCAGACCTACAACATCGCCGACATCAGTGATACCAGCAACCCGGCCAACACCGAGTCGGCGATGATCGCCGCGGTGTTCGCCGCACAGGGTTACATCGTGGTGGCGCCAAACTACGAGGGTTACGACATCTCCAACCTCGGCTACCACCCCTACGTCGACGGGGCGGTGAACGCCGAGGACATGATGGATGCGCTCACGGCCGCCCGCGCGGCACTCCCGCGCAGCTTCACACCGAACACCACCGACAGCGGTGCGCTTTACGTCACCGGCTACTCCGAAGGCGGCTACGTGGCCATGGCCACCGTCAAGGCCCTGCAGGCCGCCGGCGACACGGTGACCGCATCGGCGCCGGCCTCGGGGCCGTATGCGCTCGAGGCCTTCGGCGACAGCATCTTCTTCGGCCAGGTGGATATCGGCTCGACGGTGTTCGCGCCGCTGGTGACGACGAGCTATCAGAAGGCCTACGGCAACGTGTATCAGCAGACCTCCGACGTGTACTCCTCGACGTACGCGAGCGGGATCGATACGCTGCTGCCGAATGCAACGCCGCTGACAACTCTGTTCCAGGACGGCAAGCTGCCGGAGGCCGCCCTGTTCGACAGCACCACCCCGGTCACCGGGACGGCGCTCGACCAGCTGCTGGCGGTGCCGACCAGTCCGCCGTATACGCCCGAGCAGGCCGCACTGTTCGATGCCGGCTTCGGTAATCCCTCGCTGATCACCAATACGTATCGCGAGGCCTACGCGGTCGATGCGTACACCCATCCCGACCAGGCGACGATGACGCTGATCGGCGGTGGGACGCTGACCTCGAGCGACGTGGCGCTCGCGGCCGCCCCGGCGGTCGGACTGCGCCAGGACTTCAAGCTCAACGACATGCGCACTGGCGGCTGGGCGCCGCATGAGCCGATGCTGATGTGCGGCGGGGATCAGGACCCGACGGTGTTCTTCGAAGTGAACACCGGGGTGATGGCCGCCGAGTGGAGTTCGCTCGTCTCCGCCAGCCTGGTGCAGGTGCTCGACCTCAGTGGCTCGCCGAGTGGAGCCTTCGCGCCCCTGCAGAGTGCCTTCCAGAGCACCTACCAGGCGCTGGTGAGCGCCCAGGGCGCCAGTACCGCCATCCAGTCGTACCACGCCACCGAGGCGCCATTCTGTATGGTGGCGGCGCGTGATTTCTTCGCGCAAGTTCCGTAGGCCCTGACACGAGAGACGACCATGCAGTACAAGATCGCAACCCTCGCGCTCGGCACCGCTCTCGCGCTCGCAGCGGCCAGCGGCGCGCGCGCAGACAACGCTACCCCGAACGACATCCGCATCGGGGCGTACTTCGTGCACTTCGACAGCACCGCCACCGACATCACGGGCCCCTACGTGGTGCCGGGGCTGAACACCAGCATCAACAACACCACGACGCTGTATCTAGGCTACGTGCGCACGCTCTCGCGGCACTTTGCCGTGGAGTTCGCCTTCGGCTGGCCACCGGTGACGCACGCCACGGCCCGCGGCCCGGCCACGGTCGGCTCGGTACCCTACAACGGCAAGGAAATCGCCACCGTCCGCTGGCTCTCCCCGACCGTGCTGTTCGAATACAACTTCTTCAGTCCCGCGGCGCACTGGCGGCCGTTCGTCGGCGTCGGCGTGAACTACACGAACTTCTATGACCGGCAGGTCACCGCGGCCGGCAACGCGGTGAGTGGGGGACCGACCTCACTGTCTCAGCCGGCCTCGATCGGCCCTGCGGTGACGGCGGGCTTCACCTACCGGTTGAACCGGCGCTGGCACGTCGTGGCGTCCTACTCGGTGGCCCAGGTGAACAGCACCCTCACCACCGACACCGCCGGGGTGTACCGCAGCTCGCACGTGCATTTCTGGCCCAACGCAGTGGTGCTGTCGGTCGGCTACTCTTTCGGACTGTGATCGGGAACTCCGTCCGCCGCGCCGGGTCATAATCGGGCGCGGCGGGCCGGGCAACCTCGAGGAGCGTCGGCAGGACGCACGGCGCGCTCGGCTCGCCGCTCAGGGACGAGCGACCGCTCGTCGCGAATCTGACGAATGGCATACAATGTCGTCGCGGCCACCTCGGCCGCGGCGTTGGGTTCCCGGTGGGCAGAGCAACCTGCACGCAAGAGCGGGGCGGCCAGGCGCGAGTGACGCGCCGGCGGACCGTGCCCGGCTGGATCGGCTGGCTGGCGCTCGCGGCCTTCGGACTGCGCGCGCTCGTACCGCTCGGCTTCGATCTCAGCACCCAAACGCTCTCCATCGTGCTCTGCCACGAGGGCTTCCCGAGCGGATTCTTCGGCCAGGGTGAGGGGCGCCACGGCACGGGCGGCGCCGGCTCGGGCGCCTCGTCCCATTGTCTGTTCTGCAGCAGCACCTCGCCGGCGCCGGCCTACCGGCTGGCCGGCCTGACCCATCGCGCCCCGTTCATCGTGGCGCCCGTGCTGAGCGAGTCGCCGGCTCCGGCGCTCGCTTGCTGCGCGCACGTTCCCCAGGCCCGCGCCCCGCCCGCATCCGTCTGATCGATCTCGGTCCTCGCCCCGGTGTCCCAGCAGGCACCGCGGTCGCGGCCCATGGTGTTTCGATTCGGACGGCGGTGACGCACAGGACGCGGCGCCGCGGGAGATGACCTGTGAGTTCTATGGCTTCGATTCCTCGCTCGCCCGTGCGTCGCGTGCGACCTGGACTGCATTGCATTGCCCTCGGCACGGGGCTCGCGGCGCTCGGCGCGCTCGGTGTTCTGCCGGCCCGCAGCTGGGCTGCCTCGTACGGCGCCATTCGCGGCACGGTCGAGAGCGCACACAACAAGCCGATGGCGGGCGTCGAGGTGAGGCTACGCTCGGCGGCGTCGGGTCACGTGCTGATCGGGCACACCGATGCACACGGGCACTTCGCCTTCCCGACGGTCTCGATCGGTCACTACCGGCTCACGGTGCGCCGCACCGGCTACGAGTCCGTCAGCCAGACGGTCACGGTGGAGGCCGGGTATTTCCCGGCGCCGGTGGTGCACCTGCTCAGAGTCTCGAGCCTGAAGCGAGTCATCGTGCGGGGCAACCAGGTGGCGGTGGTCGCCTCGGTGACCCCGATCACGCTGGTCAGCCAGCAGGACATCGAGAGCACCCCGGGCGCGATCAACGTCAACAGCCTCGCCATGATCACCGATTACGTGCCGGGTGCCTACGAGGCGCACGACATGCTGCACATCCGTGGCGGCCACCAGGCCAACTGGTTGATCGACGGGGTGGAGATTCCCAATACGAACATCGCCGAGAGCCTGGGGCCGGCGATCAATCCGGCGGACATCCAGACCCTCGGGGTCGAGGGCGGCAGCTACAACGCCGATGAGGGCGACCGCACCTACGGGGTGTTCAACGTCATTCCAAAGAGCGGCTTCGGCCAGCACAACCAGGCCATGCTCGACGTGTCGGCGGGCAATTTCGGTCAGACCGACGATGATCTGAGCGTGGCGAGCCACAACGGACACTTCGCCTATTACGCGAGCGTCGAGGGCAATCGCAGCAACCTCGGGCTGCAGACGCCGGTCTCCTCGGTGCTGCACGATCAGTCGCAGGGTTACGGGTTCTTCACCAATCTGCAGTATGTGCCGAGCTCGCGCAACGAGCTGCGCTTCGTCGCGCAACTGCGCCAGGACAGCTACCAGATCCCGAACTGCAACTACCCGATCGCCGCGGATCCGACCTGCATCGGGCAGCTCGGCGACACACAGAAGGAGGCGGACAATTTTGCGCTGCTGTCCTGGGTGCACACCTTCTCGAGCAACGTGGTGCTGACCAGCTCGCTGATGTATCACTACGAGCGGGCGGCGTATGACGGCGGTGCGAGCGACCTGCCGCCGATCACGTTCTTTCACCACAGCTCCCAGTACGAGGGCGGTGAGGAAAATCTGCGTGTGCACCTGAGGCGCAATCACCTCGACTTCGGCGTGTACGGCTTCGCGCAGCAGGATCACGCCGACTTCAACCTGATCCTGCCCAACGGCCCGCCGGCGACGCTGCAGAACCCGACGGGCGGACTCATCGCCGCCTGGGCGCAGGATACCTACGATGTGACGAGCTGGCTGCACCTGTCCGCCGGGGTGCGCCAGACACACTTCCAGGGGCAGGTCACCGAGAGCGCCACCGACCCGCGTTACGGCGCGACGCTGCGCCTGCCGCGGCTGAACTGGGTGCTGAGCGCGTTCTGGGGCGAGTACTACCAGGCGCCGCCGCTGGAGTCGCTGTCCGGGGCGCTGGTGAACTACGCCGCCTCGCAGGCGAGCCGATTCCTGCCGCTGCACGGGGAGCGGGACCGGGAGCGCCAGTTCGGCCTGACCATCCCGCTCGACGGCTGGAGCATCGGGGCGGATTATTTCGTCACCCAGGCGCAGAACTACTTCGATCACAATCCGATCGGCGCCTCGGATATCTATCTGCCGGTGACGGACCAGGGGGCGCTCATCAAGGGTACCGAGCTCACCGTGCGCTCCCCGCCGTTCTGGCGCTACGGGCAGGTGCACCTGGCCTACTCGAATCAGACGGCGCAGTGCTACGGGGCGGTCAGCGGCGGACTGCTGGTGAGCGGAACGGCCTGCGGGGATTACACCGCGCTCGATCACGATCAGCGCAATACCCTGAACGTCGGCTACAACGCCGACCTGCCGGGTCGGTTCTTCGTCGGTACGAACGTGTCGGTGAATTCCGGGCTCTCGAACGGGGAGGCCGGACCGCCGAGCTACCAGCCGAGCCACCTGCCGAGCTATGCCATCATCGATCTGACCGTGGGCCGCAACATCTCGCACGACCTGCAGGTGTCGGTCACGGCGCTGAATCTCACGAACAAGCACCTGCTCACCGACAACAGTCTGACCTTCGGCGGGGTGCACTGGAACAATCCGTTCCAGATCTACGCCGAGCTGCGCTACCAGTTCCACTATTGAGAGTCGGCGGGCCGCCAGGGACGGCGGCCCAGCCAAGGCAGGTGCCGCGCCGGGCACGCTGCGGCGCTGCGCCGGATGGCGATCCTGTGACCTCGGACACGCCCGCGCATGGGGCGAAGACCGATCATATGTAACGGCTGTGTTCAGGCCGGCCGGGGAACAGCCGAAGTGCTCGCGCTCGTCGTACCCACCCTCTACGTCCTCGCCGGCGCGATGGTTTGTGCCGGCGTGCACATCCTGTCGGTGTCCCCGCCCCGATCCCGGCAGGCGGCGCTGCGCGCCTTTGCGCTGATGGATCTGGCCGCGGCGCTCGCCGCGATGGCCAGCGCGGGCTTCCTGCACGCGAGCGACTCGCAGGCATACCTGCGCGACCTGAAAATCAACATCGACGGCATCCTCCTCGCGGTCTGGTCGTTGACGCTGTTCGTCGCGCTGTACGTGGGTCACACCGGACGCCGGGCACGGGCGGCGCTGAGTGCCTACGGCGCATTCGGCCTGGCGCTGATCGTGGTCAATGAGCTGCTGCCGGGCGGACTGCAGTACCGGCAGTTCACCGGGCTCGGGGCGGTGCGGTTGCCGTGGGGCGAGGTGCTGGTTCAGGGCAGGGGGCACAGCGGGCTGGCCATGCTGCTGGCCGTGGTGTTCGTCTACGGCATGATGCCCTATGCGATCGGTGCACTGTGGCAGCACTATCGGCGCACCGGCGAGCCGGGCACGAAGTGGCTGCTGATCGCACAGATCGTCTTTGTGCCGCTGTCCGCGATCGGTGTGCTGGTGCGTCTGTCGGTGCTGCCGGGGGTTGAGCCCGGACCGATCGGATTTCTGCTGCTGACCGCCGCCATGAGCCTCACGGTGGTGTGGGAGACGCAGCGCACGCTGCGCCTCTCGGAGCAGCGCTACCGGGTGCTGTTCGAGCGCTCCCCGGCGGCGATGCTGGCCGTCGACCCGCGCGAGGGACGCATCCTGCAGGCCAATGCCGTGGCGCGCACGCTCAGCGGCTACGAGGCCGAGGAGTTGACCGGCAAGACCTTCGCCGATCTCACCGCCGCGCCGGACCTGCCGCAGGCGATGCGCAGCTTCGTCGAGCTCGCCGAGGGTCATCTCGATGAGCGGCGGGTGGAGTGGGCTTTGGTTGCCAAGGACGGTCAGGTTCGCCTGACCGATTGCGCGGTGTCCATCCAGCGCGACCCGTCCGGGCGGGTGGTCAGCCTGATCGCCGCGCTGATCGACATCACCGAGCGCCGGCGCATCGAGGCCGCCCTGCAGCGTGAGAGCGACAAGAGTCTCGCCTTCCTGCGCAACGCCAGCGACGGTATCCACATCTTCGATGCGCGCGGCTACGTGATCGAAGCGAGCGACTCGTTCTGTGAGATGCTCGGCTATCGGCGCGAGGAGATCATCGGGATGCACGTCACCCAGTGGGACGCGCGCTTCACCGGTGAGGAAGTCGAGGCACGGCTGCGCGACCGGTTCGCACGCCAGCAGCGCGCGGTGTTCGAGACGCTGCATCGCCGGCGCGATGGCTCGGTCTTCGAGGCGGAGGTGAGTTCGGTAGCGATGATGCTGCACGGCGCGCCGGTGCTGTTCAACTCCTCGCGCAACATCGCCGACCGCAAGCACGCCGAGACACGGTTGCGCGAGAGCGAGGTCCGCCTGCGCACGTTGTTCGAGCAGTCGCCCGTGGCGATTTCGTTCAGTCGCGGCGGCACCACGCTGGATGCGAACGCGCGCTACGTGGAGATGTTCGGTTATGCCAGCGCGCAGGAGGTGCGCGGCACGCCCTATCTCACCCGGGTCGCCCCGGCCGCGCGCGAGGCGGTGAGTGAGATCATCGAGCGCCGCCACGTCGGGACCGGGGCGCCCGACGAGTACGAGACCGTCGGGCTGCGCCAGGACGGGAGCGAGTTTCCGCTGTTCGTCAGCGCGCGGCGCATCGAAGTGGCCGACGGTCCGCTCACCATTGCCTGCATGCTGGATTTCACGGAGCGCAAGCAGTTCGAGGAGCGCATCCGGCAGCTCGCCTTCTTCGATCATCTGACGCGCCTGCCGAACCGCGAGCTGCTCCAGGACCGGCTGCGCCAGGCGATCGCCGCCAGCACGCGCGCCGGACGGCACGGAGCGCTGCTGCTGTTCGGTCTCGATAACTTCAAAAGCGTCAACGAGACGCTCGGTCATGCGGCGGGCGATGCGCTGCTGCAGCAGGTGGGGGCGCGGATCGCCGCCGAGGTGCGCGACGGCGACAGCGTGGCGCGCATGGGTGGGGATGAGTTCATGGTGGTGCTGGAGGACCTCGGCGCGCAGCCCTGGGCTGCAGCGGCGCAGGCCGAGATCTTCGGGCTGAAGATCCTGCAGTCGCTCTCGGCGCCCTACGGTCCGTTCGCCGAGCACGTGCACGTCAGCTGCAGCGCCGGGGCGACGCTGCTGCCGGGTCGGAGCCTGAGCGCCCAGGACCTGATCCAGCAGGCCGACATCGCTCTCAACCAGGCCAAGACCGCAGGTCGGGGTCGGCTGCGCTTCTTCGATCCGCGCATGCAGCAGCTGGTCAGCTCGCGCGTCGCACTCGAGGGCGAGCTGCGCCGCGCGGTGACCGCCGGCCAGTTCGTGCTGCACTACCAGCCGCAGGTGGACCAGGCGGGTGCGCTGATCGGCGTCGAGGCGTTGCTGCGCTGGGACCACCCGGTCCGCGGTCTGGTGCCGCCGGCGGAATTCATCGGACTCGCCGAGGAAACGCAGTTGATCCTGCCCATCGGCGAGTGGGTGCTGGATGAGGCCTGCGCGCAGCTGGCCGCCTGGGCAGGGGCGGAGCACACGCGCGCCCTCACGCTCGCGGTCAACGTCAGCCCGCTGCAGTTCCAGCAGCCGCAGTTCGCCGCGCAGGTGCGTGGCGCGATCGAGCGGCACGGCATCGATGCGCGGTTGCTGAAGCTCGAGCTCACCGAGACGATGCTGCAGGGCGACCTGCAGCGCACCATCCTCACCATGCGCGCGCTGAAGGATGAGGGTGTGCAGTTCTCGCTCGATGATTTCGGTACCGGCTATTCCTCACTGCAGTACCTGAAGCGCCTGCCGCTCGATCAGCTGAAGATCGACCAGACCTTCGTGCGTGAGATCGTCACGGATGCGAACGACAAGGCCATCGTGGTCACCATCATCGCCATCGCCGGACACCTGGGCCTCGATGTGATCGCCGAGGGGGTCGAGACGCGTGAGCAGCTCGAGGTGCTGCGCGAGTGCGGCTGCGAGTGCTTTCAGGGGTACCTGTTCGGCCGGCCCGAAATGCCCGAGCGGCTGCTGTCCGCCTGAGTAGCGCGGATTAGACCTCGATCCGCGCGAAACGCCAGGCGCCGAGCGCGGTGAGCGCTACGGCGAGCACGCCCATCACCGCGAGGTCGAGCACCGCGCTGAAGTGACCGCGCGCGATCAGCGCGCCGCGCAGGCCATCGACGCCGTAGGTGAGCGGGTCGATCCGGGTGAGCACGACGAGAAAGCCGGGCAGGTGATCGAGCGGAAACAGTGCGCTCGAGAGAAAGAAAATCGGCATCACCAGCAGGTTCATCACCATCTGAAAGCCCTGCATGTCCCGCAGCGTCGAGCCGACGGTGGTGCCGACCGCGGTGAATACCACGGCGATGAGCGCGAGGAAGGCGAAGGCGAGGGGCAGTCCGGACGCCGCGGCCGGGCGAAACCCCGCCACCACCGCGACGGCCGCCACCAGCAGCCCCTGGATCAGAGCGGTGCTCGCCGCCCCGCAGGTCCGTCCGATCATGATGTGCAGGCGCGGGACCGGGGCCACCAGGGTCTCCTTCAGAAAGCCGAACTGCCGGTCCCAGATCAGCTGGATCCCGGAGAACAGCGAGGAGAACAGCACCGTCATCGCGATCACGCCCGGGGCCACGAACTCCAGGTAGTTGCCCTCGCCGCCGCGGCGGAACACCGGGGAGAGCCCGTAGCCGAGGGCGATCAGGTACAAAAGCGGCTGGCCGAGCGAGGCGACCACCTGCACCCGGGAGCGGGCGTAGCGCTTCAGCTCGCGCAGCCACAGCACATAGATTGCGCCCATACGGCGGCCCTCAGCGACCGCGCCAGGCGCGCGCGGCGCGGCGCATCTGGTCGGAGGCATCCGCGACCTCCTCGCGGATCGCCGTGCCGGTGAGCGCGAGGAAAGCCTCCTCGAGCGTCGCGCTGCCGGTCTGGGCTTTCAGCTCGGCGGAGGTGCCGAGCGAGACGATTCGCCCGTGGTCGATGACGGCGATCCGTCCGGCGACGCGGTCGGCCTCGTCCATGTAGTGGGTGGTGAGGAACACGGTCACCCCCTCGTCCTGGTTCAGCTGCTTCACATGCGTCCAGAGCTGGTTGCGGCTCTGGGGGTCGAGGCCGAGCGTCGGCTCGTCGAGGAACAGGATGCGCGGGGTGTGCAGCAGGCCGCGGGCGATCTCCAGGCGGCGCATCATGCCGCCGGAGTACTGCTTGACCAGCTCGTCACGGCGCTCCCACAGGCCGAACAGCTCGAGCAGCCGCTGCATGCGCTCGCGGCGCACCTTGCGCGGCACGTGGTAGAGCGCCCCGTGCAGGTCGAGGTTCTCCCAGGCCGAGAGGTTCTGATCGAGGCTGGGGTCCTGGAAGACGATGCCGATGCGCTGGCGCACCGCGGTGGGCTCGCGCGTCGGGTCGAGGCCATCGATGCGCACCTGGCCCGAGGTCGGCGGCAGCAGCGTCGTCAGGATCTTGATGGTCGTGGTCTTGCCGGCGCCATTGGGGCCGAGGAAGGCGAAGATCTCGCCCCGCTCGACCTGGAACGAAATGTCGTGCACGGCCACGAACTCGCCGAATTTGCGCGTCAGGTTCTGCACGTCGATCATGCCGGCGAGCCTCCCTTGAGCCTGTCGGGCGCGATGCGCGAGCGTCCGAGAATAGCACGCCGGGCGTGCTCTACAGCCAGCCCTTCTGTCGCGCGATGCGCGCCGCCTCGATGCGGTTGGCGGCCCCCAGCTTGCTGATGGCCTCGGAGAGGTAATTGCGCACGGTGCCCTCCGAGAGGGCGAGCTCGGCGGCGATCTCCGCCCCCGAGCGGCCTTCGCCGGCGCGCCAGAGGATCTGCCGCTCGCGCTCGGTGAGCGGGTCGGGCTCGCCCGCCCAGGCGGCCGCGGCGAGCTCCGGATCGATCACCCGCTCGCCGCGGCGCACGCGCCGTACCGCCGCGGCGAGCTCGGCCGCCGGCCGGTCCTTCAACAGGTAGCCCTTGGCCCCCGCTTCCAGCGCCCGGCGCAGGTAGCCGGGACGGGCAAAGGTGGTGAGGATGACCACCTGGGTGTCCGGATGGCGCTCGCGCACCTCGGCGGCGAGCGTGAGGCCGGTCATCTCCGGCATCTCGATGTCGGTCACCAGCACGTCGGGTCGCGTGTTCTCCACGGCGATGAGTGCCTCGCGGCCGTTGCCGGCCCGCGCGCACACCGTGAGGTCCGCTTCGGTCTCGAGCAGCGCCGCGAGCGCGCCCAGGATCATCGCCTGGTCCTCGGCCAGCACGACGCGAATGGCGCTCATGCGCGGCTGGCCTCGGGCAGCCCGGGGTCTGCGGGGATCTGGATCCGCAGCCGGGTTCCCGTGCGCGAGTCGATGGCGAGTTCACCGCCGAGCGCCTCGAGCCGCTCGCGCATGCCACGCAGTCCGTTGCCCTCATGCTCGATCCCGCCGCGACCGTCGTCGGTGATCTCGAACAGGGTGCGGCCGCTCTCCTCGGCGATGGTGAGCCGGCAGCGTGCCGCCTGCGCATGGCGCACGATGTTGGTGACCGACTCGCGCAGCACGAGTGAGAGCGTGCTCTCGGTGAGCGGGGCAAGCCGGGGAAGCGGGGCAGTGCACTCCAGGCGCACCCCGGCGAGGGCGAGGGTCTGCTCGGCGCGGGATAGCTCGGCGGCCAACCCCTCGGTGCGGTAGCCGCGGATGGTCTGGCGCACCTCGGCGAGCGCACGCCGGGCAGTCTGCTCCACCTCCTGGATTTCACGCTGCGCCCGCTCGGGCTCGGACCGCAGGAGCCTGCCGGCGAGCTCGGACTTCAACACGATGAGCGAGAGCGTGTGGCCGAGCACGTCGTGCATGTCGCGCGCGATGCGCT
>JAKAZL010000064.1 GCA_021815925.1 Pseudomonadota bacterium
GCGGAGCGCAGCATGGCGAGCGCAGCGTAGGTGACGACCGCGGCAACCAGCCAGCGAAGCAGGTGCGACGGCAACCGCTTCACGACCAACGCGGCGATCACCGCACCGAGGACACCGGCAGTGGCGATTCCGACGGCAGGGCCCCAGGCGAAGCGGCCGCTACGCAGGAAACGCACGCCCGCGGCCGGCAGCATCATCGCACCCGAGCCCATCATGATTGGAAACGCGGCGCGCACGTTGAAGCCGAGCAGCGCCAGCACGACCATGGTCGGGGCATACCAGCCGATGCCGATGGTCGAGAGTGCGCCAAGGACGAAATTGGTTGCGACCGCCGCGACGAACCGCCAGCCGCTCAGCGACAGCGCCGTACCGCCGACCGGGAAGGCCCCGAGATTGCCGATGACGAAGAACACCGCCGCAGTCAACAGGGCGGCCCCCATGAACAGCTGGATCGAGCGGCGGCGCATGCGGCTGACGACACCCGCGCCGAGCCACGCGCCCGCGGTGGCGCTCGCGACCATCACGAGCAGCAGTTTCGGGTCGACGGCGATGAGGGTGACGAAGATGATCGTCTCGGCGATGCCCACCGAAACGCTGCCGACGGTGAGGGTTCCCGGGATGAGCTCATCGCGCGGTCGGCCGCGGAACTTGTACAGCGCCGTGGTGGTGGCATACGAGCCGATACCGAGGGCATCCCCAAAGTTCGTGAGAAACCCAATGCCGAGGTCCGACCAGGTGGGCCGCTCGCGCAGCTCGCGACGACGGGCAATCACCACCCACTGGGCGAAGAACCCAATGCTCAGGATCCCGATCACCGTCAGCAGCACGATCTCCGCGGGGCTCATGCCGGTGCCCCCGAGGAGCGGCGCAGCGCCCGGTCGAGCGCATCGCGGGTCTGCAGGTAGCGGATCGTCGCGCGCGCAGCCACGCGGCTCAGGCTGTGCAGGCGCAGCGGCCGCACCGGCGTGAGCGGAAAGCCGAGGCTCGCGGCCGGCTCACCAAGCGCACGGCGCCCCAGGACCCGGCCGAGCGTCGTCGCCATGGCAACACCTCGGCCGTTGTACCCCAGGCCCGCAAGCAACCCGGGCTCGGGCTCGTGCAGGTGCGGTACCCCGTCCCGGGTCATCGCCACGAATCCTCCCCAGCGGTATTCGATCGCCACGCCGGCGAGTTCCGGATACAACTCGGTCATCGCCCGTTCGTGGATCGGCGTCGCCGCCGGGATCGGAATGTCGGCAAACTGCCCACGGGTGCCAAGCACGAACCGCCCGGTCGCATCGAGCCGGTAATAGCGCAGGATGCGCTGCGTGTCGGAAACGGATTGCCCGCGCGGCAGGATCTTTGCCCGCAATTGCGGCGACAGCGGCGCGGTGGCCACCTGAATGGACGGCACGACAACCACCGTGCGCCGCAGGCTGTCGAATGTCCGATCCGTATAGGCGTCGGTCGCGACGATGACGGTCTGCGCCGACACCGTGCCGCGCGCCGTCTCGACATGCCACACCTCGCCGCGACGTGTCAGTCGGATCGCAGCACTGCGCTCATACACGCGCGCTCCGTGACTGAGGCATGCCCGCGCCAGGCCGCGCAAGTAGGCAAGCGGCTGCACCGTGCCACCGCGTCGATCGATCCAGCCGCCGCAATAGCGGCGCGATCCGGTCAGCTCGGCCGCTTCGCGTTCGGAAACCACCGCGACGTCGGCGCCGCGGGCGCGCCACTGCCGGGCACGGCGCTCCAGGGGCTGCAACTGCCCCTCGCTGACGGCGAGTTGCAACCAGCCGGTGCGCACCGCGTCGCATTCGATCGCATGTTGCCGGATGAGGTCAAAGACCAGATCCGGCGCCGCGCCGGAGCTCTCGGCAAACTGCGCACCGAGTTGCTCACCGTAAAGCTGCTCGAGCGCCTCAGGATCATGCTTCAGGCCGGCGATGACCTGTCCGCCGTTCAGACCCGAGCCGCCGCCGCCGATTTCGCCGGCCTCGAGCACCAGAACGTCGCGGCCCGCACAGGCCACATGCAGCGCGGCCGACAGGCCGGTGTATCCGGCGCCGATTACTGCGATTTCCGCGCGCGCGTCTGCGGCAAGTGGCGGCAAGGTCGCCATCGGTTCGCAGCTCGCCATCCACAGCGAGCCCGCCGTCGAAGTCTGGTTGACCCGACCCCCATGCATATTGATTATCGATATTTATAAATCGAGTAATAATCCAGGATAGGCCAGCCCCTGGGGCGGCGTCAATCGGCCGCCGGGCGTGGCATGGGGTGGCAGAGCGACGCTGGGGCCCGGCCCGGATCGCCGGGTGCGAGAACCTGACTCCGGCCGCGGCGGTGCAGCGCGAGCGCGGGGGCGGAGCGTTCAGCCCGAGGACGAGGCGCGCTTGGCGAGGTACTCCTGGACTGAGCGCATGCCGAGCTCATGCGCCGAGACCAGGCTTTCGAGGTGCTCGCGGGAATTGACTAGCCCCTGCGCAGCGATGATGCCGAGTTCATTCACCAGCACCGCGTAAGGCAGCTTGGCCACCTGGAAGGCCCGGCCCGCCTCGGGTGCATTGACGAAGCGATCGGGCGCGAGCCCGTGCCGCTCGGCCATCTGGCGCTGCTGATCGAGATCCCCATCGCCGACAAACAGCAGATCCAGCCGCTCACTCTGCGCAAATGCCTTGACCGTCGGCATCAACGACTTGCAGATCGGACAGGTCGGCGCGACGAAAAAGAGCAGTCGCAACGGGGCCCCTGGCCGCGGCCCGCCGATCTCGACGGGATTCCCGGCGAGCGCGTGCACGGTGAGCTGCGGGGCGGCCTCGCCGGTCTGCGGCCCACGTCCGAGGGCCAGGGCTCCGACCGGGGCAATGCGCTCATGCAGCACACCCACCTGGCGCGCCAACGCCAATACCGCCACCGCAAGCGCGACGATAGCAACCCACAACATGACCTGGGAAACCAGCAGCATCAAGCAAACCTCTTGCGAAGCTCCGCCGAAGACCGAAGCAGCGCGAGCAACTGGTCAAACGCACGGTACAGCGAGTAGGCCGCAATCCCGGCCCCGACGCCATCCACCCACTGCAACGGCGCCGCGAGCGGCGTTGTCGCGACAAACAGAGACGAGAGCGCGGCGGAAAGCACGAGGTTACGCCCGATCAACCCGCCGCTCAACGTCTGGCGCAAACCCGACTGGAAGCAGCCACAGTCGATCTCCCGCCGGCCACGGACGAGATTGATGGCCATCGCCACCGCAAAGAGGCTGAGCAGCGCGATCGCGAGCGCCACGCCCGCCTTGAGATACAGCCCGCCGGCCAGCGACAGCACCACCAGAATCTCCAGCGCAACCGTTCCCCATGCGGCGGGCACGGACAGTGCCTCGGGCAACAGGCGATAGTTTGCGACTACCCCGGCGAGTTCATGGCGATGCGTGATCTTTCCGGCGACCGCTGTCGCGAACACCAGCGCTCCGAGCAGGCGACACGCCAGCGCGATGGACGGGTCGATCGTCATCGGACCGCCTGCCACGCTCGCAAGTGCCACGCACCACGCAATACTTCGATCATGTCGCGAACTCGTTCGTCGCCGCGAGGAATTGAAGGGACCGTCGCAATGGTATCGGTGTGCCCGTGGCACAGCAATCCCGACTCCCCGCTGTGCCGTGAGCGCTTCGCCGCGATCCCTCGGGCACCCGGGCGTGCGGACAGCGGCCCGGCCCGCTGCGGCAACGGACCGACGGGATCGAGGGGCGCGCAGTCCGGGCGGTGCGCAAACCAGTCAACAGTGGACACGCGGTGCGATCGGCGTCGATCGTGCTATCGCGATCGCTCGGCCTTGCGGTGACGCACCAACACGTACGCCGCAAAGGCGATCAGGATGGAGATTGCGCTGGCCCAGAATTGACTGCGCATGTCCTTGTCGAGAGCCATGGCCACGAGCACCAGCACCATCGCCACGACCGCGGCATAGCTGGCCCACGGAAAGAACCACATCTTCAGCGACGGCGGCCCCATTCCAGCGCGCTCGCGCCTTCGGCGCAGGCGGATCTGGGCGAGCACCGTGATCATGTAGATCACGACGATCAACGCCCCCGACGCGTTCACCAGAAACGCAAAGACGGCCGAGGGCGCGAGGTCATGGGCGATGATGCCCAGCATCCCGGCGGCGGTCCCGATCAGCACCGAGTTGGCGGGCACGTGCCTCGCGTTCAGCCGCACCAGAGCGCGCGGCGCGTCTCCGCGGGCGGCCAGAATGAACAGTACGCGCGAAACCACGTAGAACGACGAGTTGAGGCATGACAGCACCGCCGTCAGGATGATCGCGCTCATGATCGGCGCCGCGTAGGGCACCTTGATCGAGGCGAGCGCGATGACGAATGGCGAGACGCCCGGGGGCACCTTGTCCCAGGCCACGATACAGACGATGAAGCCGATGGAGCCGAGATAGAAGAGCAGAATGCGCCAGACGACGGTCGCGACCATGTGTGCGACCGCCTGCGCCGGATCGGGAGACTCCACGGCTGCGATGGTGGCGATCTCCGCTCCCATCATGGAAAAAAACACGGTAGTCACCGCCGTGATGACCGCCATGGGCCCCTTGGGGAATAGCCCGCCATGGGCGCTCCAGAGTTGCCATATGCCCTGATGCGGCCCCATCGCACCGCCGAGAAACGCGGCGCAGGCTGCAATGAACGCGACGATGGCGGCCACTTTGATGGAGGCGAACCAGAACTCGAATTCGCCGTACGAGCGCGTGGACATCAGATTCACGCCCGTCATCGCCGCCATCAGCCCTGCGCCGATCACGAGCTTTGGCACCCCCGGGAACCACCCCTGCAGGATCACCGCGCCGGCAATGGCCTCGACAGGAATCACGATGACCCAGAAATACCAGTACAACCAGCCCACCGTGAAGCCGGCCCAGTCGCCGAATCCCGCGCGCGAGAACTCGGTGAACGAGCGGATTTCCGGATGCGCCACCGCCATCTCGCCGAGACACCGCATGACGATTAGGAACAGCACACCCGTGAGCGCGTAGGTGAGGATCACCATCGGACCGGTCGCGGCAATGGCGACGCTGCTGCCGACGAACAGCCCCGCACCGATGATGCCGCCGATGCTGATCATCGTCACATGCCGGGGACGCAGCGAGCGGCTGAGCTCGGGAACGTGGTCCTGTGCGCACGGGGACGCCACAGGAGTCGCTCCCACCGGTGCGGGCGTGTCTTTGGCCGTTGCAGTCATACTTACACTCTCTGTGAAACGGGTGCGTTCGAGAACGAAGACTTCGGAGGCGGCGGCAGTGTCGGCGCGCAACCCAGAGTCGCTCTGCGCTCACCGACGCGGTCGTTCGGGGGCTCGACGTCCGGGCGCCGCCCATCATGGCGTCGGGTTGCCCAGCGCGGCGAGCCAAGACGACTGTGCTGACAGCAGATCGGGCGCAGCAGGATATCTCTCCGAGGGCGGTCACCACGACGATGCCGCCTCCCCCCAAAGTAATTTGCCCTAGGGTATCCAGTTTGCGCTTGGGCGACCACTGGCACGAACCGCCCGATCGTCGCCGGCGAACACGAGTCGGCACCGCAATCTTGTGCGACCTCGCCCGCGGGCCGCCCGGTCAAGCGCACCCCTCAACGCACGCGCCGCGGATCGTCGAGCTTGGCAAAAGCGTGAATGTTCAATGGGTTGCCCACCCCCACCCCACCGAGCCAGATACTGTCCACTCACCGCCATGCCGCGGAACAGCACCCATCGCACCCACTCAGCCTCGCGGCGACACGGGCGGAGCCGAACACGTGTCCGCCACCGGCCATCGCACGCGCACAGCAGCGCGCACCGCGCGTCTGAGGCTCGCCCCGACGACCTCAAACAAATCCCCTGCCGGCGAGCTCCGTTCACCGCACGCGCAGGGCAACGCACCGGATTTCCGCCGCGCACGAGCTACTAGCGCTGGTAGTAGCCGCAGCGCGCATGAAACCATGCGCCGCGCGTCGGCAATCGCCGCAAGGCGAGTCGCGACGCAGGGGAGTCCGTGAAAACAGCAATTCTCATGACACCTGGCGCGGATCGACGCTGGGCCGCACTGCTGCTGGTCGCATCGCTCCTGCCCGCGACGGGCCTGAGCGCGCCCACGCCCACCGCGTCAACGCCTTCCAGAGCACGGGACCGGCGGACCCGACATTGGCACGCCGCACACCGTCAGCTCAGCGAAATCGTCGTGACCGCCACGCGGCGCTCAAGGCCCGCCCAAGATGTCGGCATGGCACTCACCGCCGTGAGCGGCCGAGAGGTGCAATCCCTGCGCCTGCAGCAGCCGCTGAACCTGTCGATGCTCGATCCGAGCCTCTCGACGATGAACGCGCAGACCGACAGCACGCCGCTGTTTCTCCTGCGCGGCATCGGACTCGACGACTTCAACAACAACAACAGCAGCGGGGTTGGAGTCTACCTGGATGGCGTGTTTGCCAGCTTTCCGGGCTTTCTCACCGGCGCGATGTACGATCTTACCCGCGTCGAGATCCTCAAGGGCCCACAAGGTACGCTGTACGGCAAGAACACGGACGGCGGCGCGATCAACATCATCTCCGCCCAACCCACCAGGCAGCTGAGCGGCTATCTCGATGTGAACTACAGCCGCTGGAACACCGTCGATGTAACGGGCGCAGTGAGCGGGTCTGTCAACGATTGGATCAAGGCACGGCTCGCCGGCACGACGACAACCCAGGGCGAGGGCTACCAGACCGACCTCACGACCGGAAAGAAATACGGCAAATTGGATCGCGGTGGGGCGCGAGCCATTTTTGACCTGCAGCTCAACGCCAACACCAACCTGAATCTCAATTTTCACTGGAACTACGACCATTCGACCCCGTCCTCGCCCTCCACCCCGAATGTCGAGGCGCTCATCCCGAACCAGCCCTTCCCGACAGCGGGCCTGATGGACAGCCCTCCCGGTGGCACGCGGGTAAGAGTCGGTGGCCTGCCACTCTACAAGGACGACATCGGTGGCGGCACGGCGGCGACGCTGAACGTCCAGTTCAAATCCTTTACGCTGACCTCGATCAGCGCTTACGACTACTTCTCGGATCACAGCCTGGACAATTACGACGGCTATCCCGCGGCCGACAACAACTGGACCAAGAACTTCCAGCAGTGGCAGTGGAGCCAGGAAGTGCGGTTGACGTCACAGACCCGCGGCCCGGTGGATTGGATTGTCGGCGCCATCTATTCGCAGAACTGGTACCACAATCGAGACGCACTGGACTGGACCTTCGTTTATGGTCTCGCAACCTACATGACGCAAGGCGGCCTCGCCATTACGGCGGAGAATTTCGTTCAGCGACAACGATCCGCCGGAATCTATGTGAACGCCGATACACATCTATCCGGCCGCGTGACGCTCATAACGGGATTGCGCTACTCGCGCGACTCCGCGTCCTTCGACGGCGCCACGATCGACCCGACGGGCCTGCTGACCTACGCTGCCGACAACTTCATCGGCCCCATCGTGCCGAATACCGTCCTGGCGGCGCTCAACGAGTCACGCACCAACCAGAATCTGTCCTACCGGATCGGCCTCAACTATCAGTTGAGACCGCAGGCGCTGCTTTACGGCAGCGTGGCCACCGGCTACAAGTCCGGGATCTATTATGGCCAGCCGGCGCAAGTGCAGGTCGACTGGGGATACGTCAGACCAGAAACCAATTTGACGAGTGAACTCGGCATCAAGAGCCGATTTCTCGACAACTCCCTGCAAATCGACATGGACGTCTTCGATTCTGTGATCCGCAATCGCCAGTCGAGCCTGTCGCTCTGGGCGGGTCCGGTCGGCACACAACCGTTGATCGCCGGCCTCGGCAATGTGCCTCAGTCCCGAATTGACGGCATCGAGACCGAGATCGACTGGCGCCCGATTCGTGGTCTGCTGATTCACCTCGCCGCGACGCGCCTCGATGCACGCGTGACAGAAACTCTGACTAACGACAACGGTCTTGCCCTCTTCACGCCCGTCCGCGTCGGGCAGATGCTGCCGGACGCCCCGAACTTTGCCGCAAGCTACGTCATTTCCTACGAGCACCTGATCACGCGAGACCTATTCGCATACGCGCAGCTGAACGATCGGTATGTCAGCGACATTCATCCGTACCTCGGAGACCCGACGACATTCGGACATGGACACGACATGGGAGCGCGCATCGGCGTGCGCAATCCGGTTCAGGGATGGGACGTAAGCCTCTGGTCGACCAATTTGACGGACACGCGACCGATGACCTACGCCTTTGCCGGCAGCGAAGGCCAGCGAGTCTCCTTCTATCAGAAGCCGCGCTCCGTCGGCATCGAGTTCAGGTATGCGTTTTGATCCGGGAGACGTGCTCCTCGCTTAGCCGGCGCGCGGCCCAGGGCCAAATCGGCCATTGCGGCATTGCCCCCAGATGAACCGGGTTGTGCCGTCGGAAACCGTTAATCGCCTGTCGCCGCCACACCGGGCGCACCCGCAGTCGCCAGTCGGATGGCTCGCATGTTGGGGCGGGTAAGGGAGAACAGCGCTATCGTGCTCAACGACAGCCCCGCTCCAATGAGCAGCTCAGACAGTGAGAATACCCTCAGCAGGCCACCGGCCAATGCAGCGGCCATCGGCGCCATGCCTAGAAATGTGAACATTACGATGCTCATCGTCCGACCCATCAGCGCCTGCGGCACACGTCGCTGCAGCCAGGTCATCATGGATATCTGAATGGTGCCACCCAACAGCCCGGTCAGGCCCATGATGCCAGCGCCAATGGCCAACACGTGGACCTGGCTCATGGTCGCAACCGCCAGCCCTATAATTGTGTCGGCGCTGAGCAGCAGAAGCCCCAGAGAGCCGCGGGTCAGACGCGTTACCGTCCCCGAGGCGATGCTGCCGATCAGCATGCCGCTCGCATTGGCGGTCATGAGGATGCCGAACGCGGCGGCCCCCTCGGCCAATCGAGTCTTGGCGAGCACGGGCAGGGCAACCTGCAGCGGACCACCGACCAACACGGATCCGGCGGCAAAATAGCCGATCAATGCTCTCATCTGTCGGTCGCGCCACAACGTGCGGACGCCCTCGAGCAGATTGGCGAGGATGCCCCCCTTGGGCGCGGGCGGGTGCCGATCGCTCGCCACCCGGATCATGGCCAACGAGGCGACCGAGAATAGAAAGCTCACCGCGTCGACGGCAAAGGCAATGCCTGTACCCCGCGCGTCGTGCATGGCGGCGGCTCCCGATCCCGCCTTGATCACGAACCCGGCCAGCGCCGGTCCGATCAGCAGACTCATTTGCCGCATGCCCATGAAGTTGGAATTTGCCGAGTGCAGCTGCGCCGGACTCACCAGCTGCGGTGCCAACGAACTGCCGGCCGGATAAGCAAAGGCGGTGGCAAGTCCGATCCCCGCTGCCAGCGCATACAACATCCACATGCGGATGGCGCCGAGCAGAACCAGCACCGCCAACAGCCCGACCAGAACCGCGTTGACGGCTCTGGCGTTGAGCAGCACGCGCCGCGGCGACATCCGATCCACCACGGCACCACCGATCAGCATGAACACCGCTCGCGGCAGGGCCATGACGGCAAGCACGAGACCCAGCTGGGCGGGATTGCCCGTAAGCAGAAGCACCAGCCACGGCAGCGCCACCAGGGTGAACTGGTCCCCGATGGCCGACACGGAGCTGCCCATAAACAGGAGGCGGAACGAGCGGTTCGAGAAGGCCGAGGAACCGGACTCTTTGTCCATGGAGATCTCCGCAGTTCGAGCGTCGTGGAGCGCCGATGATGCCTGATTCGGCGGGGCGAGGAGGCCACCGAGTCGGTGCATCGACCGGTTCGGCGCCGAGACGCGCAGAGGGCCGGGGTCGGTGAACCGAACCACCCGCCAAGCCGCGCGGCGCGACGGGTCCAATCAGGGGGTGCTCGTTCGCCCCATCCGGAGTCGAAGCCGCATCATGATGTTTCTATTGAGATTCCGGGGCCGCGGCCCGCAGCGGGCCGTGCGGATGCCGGACTGCAGGACTATGCCGCGGTCAGGGCCACGAGATGCTCACGAGACCGAGAAATCTCTCAAGTCCCCGAATTGCTCGAGAATGTCTCCGTCGCGCTGTGCGGCTGCCGGAGACGGCGCGGGTTGCTTTGCGAGCGTGTGGGCCGCCTGGAGAAATTGAGCGTAAAGCTCGGTGCGCCGGCTTTCCGGTAGCGGCCTCTCTCGCCGGGTTCGAGCGGTGAGCGCGCTCTCCAGCGAGAACCGCGGATCGCGCTCGCGGGCGGCGCGATGAGCCCATGCGCCCGTCAGTGGATCGAAACGGTACCAGGGCAGGAAGCGATAGCCGTCGGAGGCGATGAAGCGCACGGCATCGATCACGAACTGCACGTCAGTTGAGTCCATCACGTAATGCACGCCGATTCGGCACCAACCGGGCTTGATGCCGTGATACCCGCGCGCCACCCAGGCGCGATATTCCTCGGAGTGTTGTGGATCGACACCGAGTAAGCGATGTCCGTACGGACCGGCGCACGAGCAGCCGGCGCGTGACTGAATTCCGAACAGGTCCGAGAGCAGCGCCGTAACGAATTTTGGATGCAGATGACCGCCACGTGGATCACGCACAATGAAGGAGACGATACCGATGCGCCGGCGGGGATCGCGATTGCCCAGAATCTCGATGCCCTCGCTTTCCGTCCAGCGCTCAAATATCTGCTCGAGGAACTCACGCTCACGCGCCTCGATTGTTTCCACACCCACCGCCCGCTTGACTTCGAAGGCCAGCGCGGCGCGCAGCGTTTGCAGAATGCCCGGCGTGCCGGCCTTTTCACGCGTTTCGATATCCGCGATGAAATCCTGATCGCTCGGACTCACGTAGTCCACGGTGCCGCCACCCGCCACTGTCGGTGGCAGGTCGTGCCGATAGAGGCGTTCGTTGAACACCAGCACGCCGGTCGCGCCCGGCCCGCCCAGAAACTTGTGCGGTGAGAGCGCGATGGCGTCCAACCACCCCTCGTCACCTGGATTCATATCGATCTCGACATACGGGGCGCTGGCGGCGAAATCAAAGCAGGCCAGCGCACCGTGACGGTGCAGGAGTGCGGCGATCTCGTGCACCGGCGTGCGCATGCCTGTGACGTTCGAAGCCGCCGAGAACGAACCAATGAGCGGGCGTCCGGCGAATGCCGGATCGCGCAGCAGGGTCCCGAGGTGCTCCAGGTCCACCCCGCCGTCGCGACTGAGCGCGACCGGCACCACCGTCGCGAGTCCCTGCCGCCAGGATACTTCGTTGGAATGATGCTCGTACGGTCCAATCAAAACCACCGGCTGTCGTTGGCTCAGGTGCTCGCGCAAGCGCTGCGCCGCTCCTGCCCCGAAGGTACTTTCGACGTTCGCCTCCAGACGCGCACGGGTTGCCGGAGCGAGCGCCACCCCAAGCAGGTGCTGCAGTCTGTCAATCGCGCCGGTCGCACCCGTACCGCACGCGATGAGCCGTCCGTGCGGACCAGCGTTGACCGCCCTCTTCATCAGCGCCTCTGCCTCGGCGAGCAGTCTCGAGGTCGTTCGCCCTGTCGCGTCGTCTTCGGTGTGCGTATTGGCATATCCACCGCACAGACGCTGAATGTAACGCTCGACGAAATGCAACGACTGACCGGAGGCCGTGTAGTCACAGTAAACCATCAGGCGCTTGCCGAATGGCGTCGTGAGCATGGAGTCGATGCCGATGACTTCGGCCCGCAATGCCTGCGGAGTCAATTCAGTCATTTTCACCTCAGCAGCTCCCTTCGCGTGCATCAATTGCAGGCGCCGCGGCAGCGACGCGTTCGCCCAATCTCAGAGTGAACCCGCTCGCAACGCTTGTCGTGCAGCGAGCAGTTGCCAAGCTGGTTGGCGGTGTCCGGCATTGATATATGCGTTGGTACGCTCTCGAATCTCCGCTTCCATGAAACTCTGCCCCCGGTCGGGTCGCTCTCGGTCGAATTCCCCGGCTGATCTCATAAGGCAGATTACCCGATGGGCATTCGGTGATCTATGCGCCAATACTGCCGGCTTATGTGGCGCATTATTGATTTATATGCCACAAAAGCCTAATCTATTGGCACATAAATTGGATTTGCGCCAAACCTCGATGCCAAAATTGCTTCCCGATGATCTCCTCGAGCGCGTCACGAACGCGCTCGCCGCTGATCCCCGAGGCTTGAGCCTGGCAGGGCTGCAAGAAGCTCTCAGAGGCATCGTAAGTCGCCGTTCCCTGCAGCGCCGGCTGGACGCGTGGGCGCGTTCCGGTGCGATCAAAGCCGAGGGTATCCGTCGGGGCCGACGATACTTTCCGACCGGCAACGATACCGCGGCCACACCTGCCGCCAACGTGGGACGCCCCGCCACCCCTTCGGAAGCGGAAGCCGTCACATCATCCGTCGCCATTTCTGCAGCGGGTCAGCAGGTCCAGGCTTTCGTTCAGAGGCCCATCGCCGACCGTGCGCCGATTGGTTATCAACGTGACTTCCTGGAACGTTATGTGCCGAACGAGACCGAATACCTTCCCGAGAACCTAAAGACACATCTGCGGGCATTGGGCCACACGCCTGACGGACACCGTCCGGCGGGCACGTATGCACGAGACATCCTGAGTCGGCTGCTCATCGATCTCTCCTGGGCGTCGAGCCGCCTCGAGGGCAATACCTATTCGCTGCTCGACACCCGCGAGCTCATCGAAAACGGCAGAGCCGCTCCGGGCAAGGACGCGAAAGAAACTCAGATGATCCTCAATCACAAGGCGGCCATCGAACTGCTGGTGGAGTCTGGCGAAGAGATCGGAGTCAATCGCTACACCATTACAAATCTGCACGCGCTCCTCGCCGACAACCTCCTCGAGGATTCCCGCAGCGCAGGGCGCCTGCGCACCACGTCGGTTGCGATCAGCGGTACGACGTATTTGCCGACAGCGATTCCTCAGCTCATCGAGGAGATGTTCGCGCTGTCGCTGGGCAAGGCGGCAACGATCCGCGACACCTTCGAGCAGTCCTTCTTCCTCATGGTCCAGCTTTCGTATCTGCAACCCTTCGTCGACGTCAACAAGCGAACGTCGCGACTCGCCGCGAATATTCCATTAATCAGAAGCAATATGGTGCCGTTGTCGTTTGTCGATGTCCCTGAGAAGCTCTACATCGATGGCCTCATCGGAGTCTACGAGCTCAACCGGATCGAGCTTCTAAGAGACATTTACCTGTGGGCGTATGAACGCTCGGTACGCAGGTATAAGACGGTGCGCGACTCGATTCCGGAACCCGATGCCTTCCGCCTCAAGTATCGGAGCGAGCTCGTCGAAGTCGTGAGCCACGTCGTGCGCGAAAAGATTCGGCCCAGCGAGGCAGCGGTCGCGCGGCTGGCGAAATCCATGGTCTTGCCTGAAGACCTCAATCGCTTTACGAATATTGCCCTCGAGGAACTCGCCGGGCTGCACGAGGGAAACATCGCGCGATT
>JAKAZL010000065.1 GCA_021815925.1 Pseudomonadota bacterium
CGATGGTGGTGGCGGACGATCTCGATCAACGGTGGGGACAGGCCCCAGCGTTCGCAGATCAGCTGCCCGACGCGGGTGTGATCGTACCCGAGGAGTTCTTCCTCTACCTCGAGCAGTGCCTGTGGAGTCTGCCATTCCGATTCGGCGACCCGATCGAAATCAGCGGTCACGCGCTCAAACATGGCGAAGCGACCGATGTCGTGCACCAGCCCGGCCGTATAGGTCGCTTCGCAGACATCGGCCCGCGCGCCGCTCGAGGCGGCGATCAGCCGTGACAGCGCGGCGACCCGCAATGAGTGGGCCCAAAGCTCGCGTTGTTCACGAGTGCGCGGCACGAATACCCGGGCGACGGCGACCGCCAGGGCGAGCTGTCCGCAGCGTGCGGCGCCGATGCGGTTGGCCGCCTGCGTCAGGCTCGTAATGGGTTGGCCGGGAGCGCTGGCCGCACTGTTGGCGCATCGCAGGACGCGCACGGCGAAGCTCGGCTCGCTGCGTGCGAGGTCGACGAGATCGTCGAAGTATTGCTCGGACTCCGGATCCAGGCTCAGCAGGCGCATGACGACGCCCGGCAGCAGTGGCAAGGTTTCCACCCGCTCGGCAATGGCCCGGGCTCTTTCGGCCCGGGCCGGGAGATCACCATCGCCGGTCGGATCGGGCACGGTCAGGCCTCCCCGCGGCGCGCGGCGAGCCGGTCGGTCGCCGCTCCGACGGTGAGCTCTGCGTCAGATAGCTGCGTGAGGATCACGGTCGAGGAGAATTCGCCGGAATCGATATACGTCCAGAAATCCTGTGCGCCGGCCTGCCGTACCAGGGATGCCAGTGCGTCCACTGCGTCACGATCGTAGGCGGTGCCGGCGCCCTGCTCGAGCAGTGCCAGTGCGTCCGCGCAGCCGCGCGCCTCGCGGTAGGGGCGTGGTTGGCAGATGGCCTCGAATACATCCGCCACCGCGCAGATGCGCGCCTCGATCGCGATGGCCTCGCCAGCCAGTCCGAGTGGATAGCCGGAGCCGTCGAGGCGCTCGTGATGCTGGCCAACGATCGCCTGGACGGGCCAGGGAAGGCTCACGTTCTGCAGCATATCGACTCCCGCCTGCGCGTGCGTTTTGACGAGCGCAAACTCCTCGGGCGAGAGTTTCCCGGGCTTGGAGATGAGCTCGGCGGGCACGGCCATCTTGCCGATATCATGCACCAGCGCGCCGAGGTAGAGGCCCTCCAATTGATGCGCGCCAAGCCCTAGCCGTTGCCCGATGCTCGCGGCGAGTCCGGCGGCCTGTTCCTGATGCAGGGCCGTATGCCGGTCGCTGCGGCTGGCGATTGCGCTCACCACGTGAATGGTCTGGATCAACGCCTGACGCGTTTGATGGAGCGCTTCTTCGAGTGTTCGCTGCGTCTTGTCGTGTGATCCGACGGTACGAGTCAATGCGCCACCCTTCAACGGCGAGCGACTGTGCTAGGGCGCTGCCGCGTTCCCGTGTCTGGCATTGTGCCGCATCATAGTCCTATGAACGCCGATCGCAACGGAAAATGTGAGCATGGGCTGCCGGACCGTCCGGCCGGCGCCGCGCTACACTAGCGACTATGAAAGTGTCCGGTACCGCCTTCCGCACGATCTGGCCGCTGCCCTCCGGGGCGGTCCGGGTCATCGATCAATCCCGACTGCCGTTCGAGTTCGTGACGCTCGATCTGGAGAGCCTCGAGGATGCCGCTCACGCCATTCGCTCCATGGTCGTGCGCGGTGCGCCACTGATCGGCGCGACGGCCGCGTACGGCCTGGCTCTTGCGTTGCGCGCGGATGCCTCCAACGAGCGCATCGCCGAGGCCACGCGAGTGCTGCGCGCGACCCGTCCGACTGCCGTCAATCTCGCCTGGGCACTCGAGCGGGTGCGGCAGGTGATTGCGCCGCGACCGGTGCACGAGCGTGCGCATGCGGCTTTCGTGGAGGCGGGGCGGATCTGCGAGGAGGACGTAGCGCAGTGCCGTGCCATCGGGACGCACGGGGCGAAGATCATCGCCGAGCTCGCCGGGAAAGTGCGCCGCCGAGTGAACGTGCTCACCCATTGCAATGCGGGGTGGCTGGCGTGCGTCGATTGGGGCACGGCGCTGGCACCGATCTACGCGGCCCACGATGCCGGCATCGAGGTGCACGTGTGGGTTGATGAGACCCGCCCGCGCAACCAGGGCGCCTCGCTGACCGCTTTTGAGCTGGGTGCCCACGGTGTGCCGCACACAGTGATCGTCGACAACCTGGGCGGGCACCTGATGCAGCACGGTGAGGTCGATCTGGCCATCGTCGGCAGCGATCGCACGACGGCCGCTGGGGACGTCTGCAACAAGGTCGGCACGTACCTGAAGGCACTGGCCGCGCACGACAACGGCGTGCCGTTCTATGCCGCGCTGCCGGTGAGCACCATCGACTGGGACCTCGAGGACGGTCGGGCCATCGAGATCGAGGCGCGCGATGCCGAGGAGGTCACGCATCTCACCGGGCGCACCGGGAGCGGAGCGATCGAGCGGGTCCGCGTCGTGCCGGAGGGCAGCGCTGCGCTGAATCTCGCCTTCGACGTCACGCCCGGTCGGCTCGTCACGGGGCTGATCACCGAGCGCGGCGTGTGCGCGGCGAGCCGCTCGGGGCTGCTGCAGTTGTATCCGGAGCGCGCCGCGTGAGCACCGCGGCGCAGGGTGACGGGGCGCTCAGGGGGGCGCTGATCGAGGCGTGCCGCGAGCTGCAGCGCCAGGGGCTCACGCACGGCACCTCGGGCAACGTCAGCGTGCGGCGCGATGCCGATTCGTTCTTCGTCAGCCCAACGGGAATGCCCTACGCTGCGCTCGAGCCGGAGGATGTTCCGCTGATGCGTCTCGATGGTCGCTGGTTCGGTCGGCGGCGACCCTCGAGCGAGTGGCGGTTCCACCGCGACATCTTAGGCGCGCGACCCGAGGCGGGCGCCATCGTACATGCCCACTCGCGCTACGCCACGGCGCTCGCGTGCACCGGGCGGGGCATTCCGGCCTTCCATTACATGGTCGCGGTGGCCGGCGGCCCCGATATCCGCTGCGCGGCGTACCACACGTTCGGAACGCAGGCGTTATCGGACGCGGCGCTCGATGCGCTGCGCGATCGGCGCGCTTGCCTGCTGGCGCACCACGGCATCATTGCACTCGGCGCCGATCTGGCCGCGGCGCTGGCTCTGGCCGGGGAGGTGGAAAATCTCGCCGCCCAGTACGTCGCGGCGCTCGCGATCGGCGGCGTGGACACACTGGATGCCCGGGAGATGGAGCGCGTGCTCGAGAAATTCCGCAGCTACGGCTGCCAGGATGCCCAGGACCCGGACCTGATCCACGGCGGGTCGGCGCTGCCGCCGCGCTGAGGGGTGCTCAGCGGCGCGCGCGCCGGTCGAGCACGAAGCGGGCGATGATGTTGATGACCAGCACGAAGCCGGTCACGAGCAGCGCGGCGGCGTAGGCGAGCGCGTTGGCCGAGGCGAACGGCTCGTTGATGAAGGTCCAGATCGCGTAGGTGAGATAGCCGACGGGCGAGTGGGTCAGATGCCCGTCCCACATGTAGTTCGACCAGCCCGCCGTGTAGAGCAGCGGCGCGGTCTCGCCGACCGAGACGGCCAGCGCGAGCAGGATCCCGGTGAGAATTCCGGGCAGCGCTGCCGGCAGGCAGACCCCGAGGATCACGCGCCGGTCGTTGGCCCCGAGGGAGTAGGCCGCATCGCGCAGGTCGTTGGAGACCTGCCGCAGCGCGAGCTCGGTGGTCCGGCAGATGTACGGCAGGCTGATGATGGCGAGCGCGATGGCGCCGGCGGCGAGGGAGAAGTTCCAGCCCAGCCATTCGACCATGCCCACATAGCCGAAGTAGCCGATGACGATCGAGGGCACACCCACCAGCACGTCGGCGAGGAAGCGGATGGTGGTGGCCCAGCGGGTGAAGCGGTACTCCGCGCTGTAGATGCCGGCAGCCACCCCGAAGGGCACCGCGAGCAGCAGTGCGGCGCCCGAGAGCACCAGCGTGCCCTCGATGGCGTTCAGCAATCCACCACCGCTGCCCTGGGTGATGGTGGTGAGCAGCGAGAGCTTCATCGCGCCGAGGCCGCGCACGCACACCACCGCGAGGATCCAGACCATCAGCACCGAAAGTGCGAGCAGGCACGCGGCAGAAAGGGTCCAGCCGGTCAGGCTGGCCAGCCGGCGCGAGAGACGGATCTGGTGTACGGTCCTGTGGGCCGGAGCGAGTACGGTCATGGGTTCAGACCACCACCGAGCGCTGACTGTTGTTCCACACCAGCAGCAGCAGTCTGGCCAGCGCATTGACCACGATGGAGATGATGGCCAGCACGAAGGCGATTTCGGCGAGTGAGCGTACCGCCAGTCCGCTCGGGTCCTGCAGCGCGCTGTCGAGCTGCGAGACGATGAAGGCGGCCATGGTCGAGACGGGATCGTAGATGCGGTGCGGCAGATAGTTCAGGGCGTTGCCGCTGACCATCAGCACCGCCATGGTTTCCCCGAGCGCCCGTCCGAGCGCGAGGAACGTCGCGCCGATCAGGGTCTTGCGCGTGCCCGGCAACATCACCTTCCAGAGCGCCTCGAAGCGGGTCGCTCCGAGGCCGAGTGCCGCCTCGCGCAGCGAGGTCGGCTGGCTGACCAGCGCATCGCGCAGCGTCGCGGCAATGATCGGCACGATCATCAGCGACAGCACGATGCCGGCGGTGAGCAGTCCGTAGCCGCTGCCGGTCGGCTCGCCGAAGAAGGGAATGGCCTTGCCGAGGCTGTGCGCGATGAGCGGGTAGAGGTGCTGGCCGAGAAAGGGGATCACGACCACGTAGCCCCAGAGGCCGAACACCACGCTCGGGATCGCCATCAGCAGCTCGACCAGGAAGGAAATCCACATTCGCAGCCGCGCCGGTACGGCCTCGGCGAGAAAGATCGCCGCGCCCACGCCCATCGGCAGCGCGATGGCGAGGGCGATCAGGGTCGACAGCAGCGTGCCGACGATCAGGAAGAGAATGCCGTAGGTGGCGCCCGGCTGGATCTGCACGCCGTGGCGCATGATGGGGTCGGCGTAGAGGTTGCCGAGGTTCCAGGTGTCGCGCGCGACGAAGCCGAGCCCATTGAAATGCATGGCCGGCCAGGAATAGATCGCCAGGAACAGAACGATGGCGGCGAGGGAGGCGGGCAGGATGCCCGCGACGAGGGCGAGCCAGGCTCTGAACTTCATGGCGGGCAAGGATGGCTGCTCCGGTGCCGCGATGCAACGGGTTCGTCTAGAAAGGAAGCCGGCACCACCTCGCGTCCCTGCGGGGCGGATACCGGCTTCGAGGGGGGACTTTTATTACTGAATCCGGGCGACCTGCGCCTTGCTCAGCGCCACGATCGAGGGGGGCAGGGCCACGAAGCCGACCTGCTTCATGAACCGCTCGGAGTTGCCCTCGGTCGGGCTCAGCGCCCAGTTGAAGAACTCGCGCAGCGCGCCGGCCGTGGCGGCATTGGGCTGGCGGGCGTTCACGATCGCGTACTCGTAGTTGATGATCGGGTACGAGTTCGCGCCGGGGGCGAAGATCAGGCTGATCCGCTCATCGCGCGGGGTGTGCGCCGAGGTGGCATTCACGGCGGACTGCACAGTGCCGGGGTTCGCCATCACGAACTTGCCGGCGCGGTTCTCGATGGCCGCCTCGCCGAGACCGGCGTGCTCGGTGGCCTGCTTGTAGCTGATGCCGATGTAGGCGACCGAGTACGGGGTGCCCTTGCAGGCATTGACCATGCCCGGGTTGCCCTCGGCGCCGATGCCGCCCTCAACGGCCGGCCAGCTGACCGTGGTGCCGTAGCTGACCGAATCGTTCCAGGCCGGGGTGCTGAAGGAGAGGTACTGGGTGAAGATGAACGTGTCACCGCTGCCGTCGGTGCGGTGCACCAGCACGATCTGCTTGTGCGGCAGACGTACGCCGGGGTTCAGCCGCGCGATCATCGGGTCATCCCAGAAGCGCACGTGTCCGGAGTACATGGCCGCGAGCACCGGGCCGCTCAGCTTCAGGTGCATGCGGTTCAGGCCGGGCACGTTGTAATTGATCATCTGCGAGGAGATCGCCAGCGGGATGTTGAGCATGGTCGGGTGCATGCGCACCAGCGGGTTGCTCATGTAGGCGTCCGAGGCGCCGATCTGGGCGATCCCCGAGACCGCCTCCGAGATGCCCGTGCCGCTGCCGGTGGACTGGGTCGTGATCTGCACGCCCGGGTGGGCCTTGGTGTACACCGGGACCCACAGGTTGAACAGCGGGTACAGCAGCGATGAGCCCGTCTCGAGCAGCCGCTGCTGCGCGCTCGCAGCATGGGCGCCGACGGTCGTGCAGATCGCCAGAGTGGCCGCGAGGATCAGGGATCCCCGGCGGCGGGCGAGACCAGATTTCATGCTCATGGGGTTACCTTTTTTGGACCAGGAGAGTGCGGGTGTCGAAAAGGGGAGAAGCTCTACGGCGCGGTACTGTACGCTGACAATGTGACGAATTTGTGACGGCCCAAAACATGTCAATAATATAAATAAAAACAATAAATTATAAACTTATCGCGCAGTGACTCCGGCACGTCCCTCCGCCACCGCCCGCGGGCGGAAATACGTCGCCTCGAGCGGCTCGCCGACGGCTGACCGAGCCGCTCGAGGCGCACGGCGGCTGGCACGAGCGCCGCGACTGTCGCGCGGCCAGAGAACTGGCTGGATCATCAGCCCTCGCACCTCTCCGGGCGTTGCACGCGGCGACCGGCGGGCGCGAGACACTCCGCTGAGGATCGGTTAAGGTGCGCCGCTAGGGGGGTGCGCCGACGGCGCATCCGTTCGTGACGGAAAGCACTCAATAATGAACACACCCGCACCGGGCAGCCCCGCGGCACTCACCGAATTCACCTTTCGCGGCATGCTCATCGGGGTGCTCATCACCCTGGTGTTCACCGCGGCCAACGTCTACTTCGGCCTGAAGGCGGGGCTCACCTTCTCCACTTCCATCCCGGCGGCGGTGATCTCCATGGCCATCCTGCGCGCGCTCGGTGGCGCGACGCTGCAGGAGAACAACATCGTGCAGACCGTCGCCTCGGCGGCCGGCACCCTCTCGAGCATCATTTTCGTGCTGCCGGGCCTGGTGATCGTCGGCTGGTGGACCGGCTTTCCGTTCTGGATGTCGTTTTTCATCTGCGCCGCCGGGGGCATCCTCGGGGTGATGTACACCATCCCGCTGCGCCGGGCGCTGGTGACCGATTCGGATCTGCCCTATCCGGAGGGCGTCGCCTGCGCCGAGGTGCTCAAGGTGGGGGCCGGCGAGGCGCGCAACGCCGATCTCGAGGCGGTCGAGACCGGCGGGGCGGGGCTGAAGGCGGTGCTGGTGGGCTCACTGGTGTCGGCCGCCTTCTACATCGTGGTGCAGACGCAGATTTTCACCAGCGACGTGGTGCGTTACTTCCGCTGGGGCAAGGCGGGGGCGGCGAGCGGATTCGATTTCAGCCTGTCGTTCGCGCTGTTCGGCATCGGGCACCTGGTGGGCCCGGCCGTCGGCTGGGCGATGCTGGTCGGGGCGTTCATTGGCTGGGGCTGGGCGGTGCCGCACTTCCTGCTGCTGCACCCGGCCGCCGGCCCGGCCGCCACCGTGGCCGAGAACGCCTGGGCCCATTACGTGCGCTTCCTCGGCGCCGGCACCATCGGTGTCGCGGCCGTGTGGACGCTCGGCACGCTGGTGCGCCCGGTGATCAAGGGCCTCACCGCCGCCATGGCCTCCTCGCGGGCGCGCCAGAGCGGCCTCGGTCACACGCTGGCGCGCACCGAGCACGACATTCCGGTGCGGATCGTGGGGCTGATCAGCCTGATCTGCCTGGTGCCGGTCGCCGGGCTCCTGTGGCACTTCAGTCGCATCAGCGGGCTGGGCTCCGAGGCGCTGCTGCTGGCGCTCGCGGGCGTGGTATTCGTGGCATTGATGGGCTTTCTGGTCTCGACGGTGTGCGGCTACATGGCGGGGCTCATCGGCTCGTCCAACAGTCCGCTCTCGGGCATCGGCATCCTCGTGGTGGTGGTGTGCGCGCTGCTGCTGGTGCTCGGGGTGAGCGCCGGGGTACTGCCCGGGGCGCGCGCCGCGCTCGTCGCCTTCGCGCTGTTCATTACCTCGGTGGTGTTCGCGGTGGCCTCCATCGCCAACAACAATCTGCAGGATCTGAAGACCGGCCAGCTGGTCGACGCCACGCCCGCCAAGCAGCAGTGGGCGCTGGTGGTGGGCGTGATCGCCGGCGCACTCGTGATCCCGCCGGTCCTCGACCTGGTCAATCGCGCGTTCGGTTTTCTCGGTGCCCCGGGGGTCAATCCGGCCCACGCGCTGCCCGCGCCGCAGGCCGGCCTGATCGCCGCGCTCGCACAGGGTGTGATTCAACACAACATTGACTGGAGCGCGATCCTGGTCGGGGCGCTGATCGGTGTGCTGATCATCGCCCTCGATGCGCTGCTCTCGCGGGTCACGCGGCGCGTGAGTCTGCCGCCGCTCGCGGTGGGGCTCGGGATCTATCTGCCGACCTCGAGTACCCTGATGATCGTGGTCGGGGCGCTGGTCGGGTGGTGGTTCAACCGCCGCGCCGAGCGGCGGCCGCGTGCTGAGGCGATCAAGCAGCTCGGCGTGCTGCTCGCCTCGGGCCTGATCGTCGGGGAGAGCCTGCTCGGCGTGGCGTACTCGTTCGTGGTCGTGCTCTCCGGCCGGCATGCGCCCATCGCGCTGGTCGGTGCGGATTTCGCCACGGCCTCGATGTGGCTCGGAGGGATTGCCTTCGCCGCGGTGGTGTTCGCGCTGTACCGCTGGGTCGAGAGACTGGTGGAAAGCTGAGCGGCGCGCTGCCCGGTGCACACCCCTGCGCGCAGCGTCGTTCGCGCGCTGGCCATTGGCGAGTCATGCGGTCGGCCGCGCGGCGAGCGGCCGGTGTCGGGAGCGTGGCCCGATGGTGCATCCGGCAGGCCGCGCGCGTAGCAAAAGCGACCGGTCAGGTCAATTGGTCCGACGCACAGCCGCGCGCCGACGATGCGGTGGCATTATCCAACCTCCGGGCCCCCGGCCTGTTCCCGGGGGATGCTGAGTTTCGGGGGGCATTGCCATGAACGCGACGCGGCAATTCATCGAGGCGCGCGACCGGCTGCTGCGCGAGCGGAACGATCTGGACGGCGCGTGGCGCGAGTTCGCCTGGCCGCAGTTCGGGGAATTCAACTGGGCGCGCGATTACTTCGATGTCATCGCGCAGCAGAACGCCAAGCCGGCGCTGCGGGTCGTGGTGGAAGGCGGCGCGGATCAGGTGTTGTCCTTTGCCGAGCTGTCGCGCCGCTCGAACCAGGTTGCGAATCTGCTGGTCGGACAGGGTATCGGGCACGGCGATCGGCTGTTGCTCATGCTCGGCAACGTCGCGCCGCTGTGGGAGGTGATGCTCGCGGCGATCAAGATCGGCGCGGTGATCATACCGGCGACCACGCTGCTCTCGAGCGAGGATCTGACCGATCGCCTCGCACGCGGGCACGTCAAGGCGATCGTGACCGATGCGCGTCTGGCGCCGCGTTTCCAGGACCAAGGTGCCGTGCCCGTGCGGATCGCAATCGGCGGGGGCGTTGCGGGGTGGGTCGATTACGCTCAGGCGGCGCAGCATGATGTCGAGTTCACGCCGGCGCAGCGCACGCGCGCCGAGGACCTGCTGTTCCTCTATTTCACCTCGGGGACGACGGCGCGCCCGAAGCTGGTTGCGCACACGCAGGCGAGTTATCCGGTCGGCCACCTCTCGACGATGTACTGGCTTGGACTGAAGCCTGGCGATGTGCACCTGAACCTGAGCTCCCCGGGCTGGGCCAAGCATGCCTGGTCGTGCTTCTTCGCGCCGTGGAACGCCGAGGCCTGCGTGCTCGCCTACCAGTACGAGCGGTTCGATGCCGGTGCGCTGCTCGAGCAGCTGGTGCGCTGCCAGGTGAGCACGTTCTGTGCGCCGCCGACGGTGTGGCGCATGTTGATTCAGCAGGAGCTCGCGAACTGGCCGGTCAGTCTGCGCGAGGCGGTGAGCGCCGGGGAGCCGCTCAACCCCGAGGTCATTGCCGAGGTGCGCGCGGCCTGGGGTCTGACCATCCGTGACGGCTACGGTCAGACCGAGACCACCGCGCAGATCGGCAATTCGCCGGGTCAGCCGCTCAAGGCCGGCTCGATGGGCCGGCCGCTGCCCGGCTATCCGATCGTGCTGCGTGACCCGCAGGGCAACATCGGCGATGAAGGGGAGATCTGCATCGATCTGTCGCGCCGGCCCCTCGGCCTGATGCAGGGCTATCTCGATGATCCGCAGCGTAATGCGCAGGCGATGGGCGATGGGTATTACCATACGGGCGATGTGGCCTCGCGCGATGCGGACGGTTATCTCACCTACGTCGGGCGGATGGACGACGTGTTCAAGTCCTCCGACTACCGCATCAGTCCGTTCGAGCTCGAGAGCGTGCTGATCGAGCACATGGCGGTGGCCGAGGCGGCCGTCGTGCCGAGTCCCGATCCGTTGCGCCTCTCGGTCCCCAAGGCGTTCGTCACGCTGGTGGCGGGCATCGAGCCGGACGCCGGCACCGCCGAGTCCATTCTCAGCTACGTGCGCGGACGGGTCTCGCCGTTCAAACGCATCCGCCGCATCGAATTCGCGTCCCTGCCGAAGACCATTTCCGGCAAAATCCGCCGGGTGGAGCTGCGTGAGCTGGAAGTGACCCGCCAGAGCGGCGGTACGCGCCGCATGGGCGAGTATTGGGAAGAGGACTTCATCGAGATCTCCGTTAAGCGTGAGAGCTAACGTGCGTAGCGAGCCGCAGGCCGTTCCCGTGAGCCGATCCGCGGCGCCGGCGGCGCCCGCCGAGGCACCGATTGTGCTGCTCAGCACCACGGCCGGCGACGAACCGTCCGCGGCGCAGGCGATCCGTGCCCAGCTGCCCGCGAACCCGGACGGATTCACGGCCTTGTTCTGCTCGTCCCGCTACAGGCTGCCAGTGCTCGCCGGGGAGTTGCAGGCCGCCGGCTGCACGCGTGTCGTCGGTGCACTGACCGGCCGGGCGATCGGACCGGAGGGCTACCTGAGCGCCGGGATCACGGGTTTTTATCTGCCGCACGAGCGCTTTCGCGTGGCTGATGCGCTCATCGACGACGTCACAAATTTCGGCCTGCCCGACGCCCGTGCGGTCGTGCAGTCGCTGCGCCGCCGGTTGCGGCGCAGCGCGGCGGCGGGTTTCGAGCACCTGTTCGGCATGCTGCTGGTCGATGCCGAGCCGCGTTGCGAGGAGCGGTTGGTCGCGGCACTCGGCACCGAGCTCGGCGGTGTGCCCCTGGTCGGCGGCTCGGCGGGCGATCTGTACTTCAATCCGCTCGGCGTGCATGCGACGTGCATCCTGCACCAGGGCCGCGCGGTGCGCGGCGGGGCGCTGTTTTGCATCATTGCCAGCCGCGAGCCGGTGTTGGCGCTCAGTCATCACAATTTCGTGCCGGGCCGGCGGCGACTGGTGGTCACGGCGGCCGACCCGGACCGGCGCCTGGTGCACGAGATCGACGGCCGCAGCGCCGTGAAGGTGTATGCGGCCGCGTGCGGTCTGAAGTCCGTGCCGAAGGACGCCGGTGCGTTCTCGCCGCATCCGCTGATGCTCAAGGTCGGCGGCCAGTACTTCGCGCGCGGCATGCAGCGGATCTACCCGGACGGTTCGATCGAGTTCGCCTGTGCGATCGAGCCGGGTCTGGTGGTCACCGTGGCGCGCCCGGTGGCGATGCTCGAGCGGCTCAAGGAGACGATGGAGACTCTGACCCGCACGCTCGGCAAGCCCGAGCTCGTGGTCGCCTTCGACTGCGCGGCGCGTACCGCGTACATGGAGCGCCATGGGCTGAAGAAGCGGGTCTCCGCGCTGCTCGCCCAGCATCAGGTGGTCGGTTTCTCGACGCTCGGGGAACAGTTCAACACGGTGCATGTGAACAACTCGTTCACGTGCATCGGCGTGGCCGCACGCAAGTAGCGCGCACCCGTGGCCTCCAAACGCAAGACGGCCCGACCGGTCAAGCACGCGGCGCTCGCGACGCGGCTCGAGCGCGTGAAGCAGGAGAACCGGGCATTGCGCAAGACGGTGCGCGCGCTCATGGATCGGGTCGAGCGGGCGATGGACGATCACGGCACGCCGTTTTTCTGGTTCCAGGCCGCAGCCCAGCTGGAGGAGGCCATCCGGCTGCGCACAGAGCAGTACGAGATGCTGAACGCGCGTCTCTCGAAGGAACTGCAGTCGCGCCGGGAAATCGAGCAGGCACTGACCGAGGCGAAGCAGCAGGCGGAGCTCGCCAACCAGAGCAAGACGCGCTTCCTGGCGGCGGCGAGTCACGACCTGCGTCAGCCGCTGAACTCCGCGGTGCTGTTTCTTGAGTCCATCGATGAGCAATCGATGCCGGCTGCCGATCGCGGCCTGCTGCAGCGCTCGCGCCTCGCGCTCGCCTCGCTGAACAACCTGCTCGGCACGCTGCTCGATGTCGCCCGGCTCGATTCCGGCGGCATCGAGCCGCACGTCGGGGACTTCCCGGTGGCCGCGCTGCTCGACCGGTTGGGGCCGGAGTTCCAGGCCGTGGCGCGCGCGGCCGGGATTGAGCTGCGCATCATCCGCAGCTGCGCGGTGCTGCACACGGATCCGCGCCTCCTCGAGACGGTGCTGCGCAACTTCATCAGCAACGCCATCCGCTACACCCCGCGCGGGCGGGTGGTGGTCGGCTGCCGGCGCCGCGCCGAGGGGCTGATGATCTGTGTCTATGACACCGGGGTCGGGATCGAGCTCGAGCACCTCGAGGCGATTTTCGATCCGTATTATCAGGTGCCGCACCGCAGTCGCAGCAGCAGTGTCGGGATCGGCCTGGGTCTGTCCATCGTCAGCCGGATCTGCCTGATGCTCTCGTTGCAGCGCGTGGTGCGCTCGAGGCCCGGCCGCGGCTCGCTGTTCGCCGTGATCGTGCCGTACGGGACGGCGACGCCCGAGCTGCTCGCCGAGTGCGCGGGCGCGACGCCAGCGGCTCCCGGTGGGCCGCTGCGCTCGCGGACCGTGGTGGTGGTCGACGACAGCCCCGAGGCGCTCGATGGGATGTCCGCCGTGCTCGGCAAGTGGGGTTGCCGCACGATCGCGGCGGCCAATCCGACCGACGCCGTCGTGGCACTGATCTCGGCGGATCTGGAGCCGGATCTGGTGATCAGCGATTATCACCTCGCCGATGGACTGAAGGGCGATGCCGCGATCGCCCAGA
>JAKAZL010000009.1:0-21888 GCA_021815925.1 Pseudomonadota bacterium
AAGCGCTCGCCCGCGAGCCGGGCGTGCTGTTCGCGGTCGCGAGCCTGTCGATCGATTACCGCCGGCCGGCGCGGCTCGATGATGAGCTCATCATCACCTGCGAGCCGCGCGCCGACGGCGCGGTATGTCTGCGCTTCGCGCAGCGCATACTGCGCGCGCCCGACGGGGAGACGCTGGCAAACGCCGAGGTGAGGGTCGCCTGCGTGGATGCGCGCACGCTGCGTCCGACGAAGGTACCCGAGGCGCTCGGCGCCGTCCTGAAGTAACCGGAGAGTGGCCCACACGTCATGAATGGACATCTGTCGCTGATCCAGCTCGTCGTCCAGGCGAGCCTCGTGGTGCAAATCGTCATCGGCCTTTTGTTGCTGGCCTCGCTGTCCTCCTGGGCGATCATCTTCCGCAAGCGTCTGCTGCTCGGGCGGGTCCGGCGCGAGACCGATCAGTTCGAGAACAATTTCTGGTCGGGCGGCGACCTGGCGCAGTTGTACCGGGCGATCGAGACACGCGGCGGCGCGAGCGGCATGGCGAGCATCTTCGAGATGGGCTTTCGCGAATTCGCCCGTCAGCGCCAGCAGGGCGCCGGCTCCCCCGACCTGGTGCTCGAGGGCTCCCGGCGCGCTATGCGCGTGGCACAGCTGAAGGAGATCGACCGGCTCGAGTTCAGCCTCGCCACCCTCGCCACCGTGGGCTCGACCAGTCCCTACGTTGGTCTGTTCGGCACGGTGTGGGGAATCATGAGCGCGTTCTCCTCACTCGGCGATGTGCGCCAGGCGACGCTGGCGGCGGTTGCGCCCGGGATTTCCGAGGCGCTCGTCACCACCGCGATCGGCCTGTTCGCGGCCATTCCGGCCGTGGTGGCCTACAACCGCTTCGCCGACCAGGTCGGGCGGCTCGAGGTCCGCTTCGATGCCTTCATGGAGGAGTTCTCGACCATCCTGCAGCGCCATGCGACCCGGGGGATCGCGGCCGCACCGACCGTCGGTGCCGCAAGTGGCGCCGTTCCCGCCACGATGTCCGCACCGCCGGCCCCGAAGGGGCGTTAGGAGCGGTCCATGGCGCAAGTGTCGCGCGGCAGGCGGCTCATGGGTGAGATCAACGTCGTGCCCTACATCGACGTGATGCTGGTGCTGCTCATCATCTTCATGATCACCGCGCCGCTGCTCACCCAGGGCGTGAAGGTCAACCTGCCGCGGGTCGCCGCCAAGCCGCTGGCGGCGGCGCAAAACAATCCGATCGTGCTGTCGGTGACGCGCAGCGGGGCGTTGTACCTGTCCGCCGATGGTAAGAACGTCGGTCCGAGCGATGCGCACACGATCGAGTCGCGCGTCGCCGCGGCGCTCGCGACCGCGCCCACCCGTCCGGTCATGATCAGAGCGGACACCGCCGTGTCCTACGGGCGCATCGTGCAGGCCATGGTCATTCTGCAGGACGCCGGCGCGCGCAAAGTCGGCTTCATCACGCAGCCTCCCCGGGATACCGGGGCCGCGCCGGCGAGTCCCTGACGAGAGACACAATGTCCGAGCCCGCCCGCGACCGTTGGCTGTCGATCGCCCTCTCGGTGCTGCTGCACGGCACGATCATCGGGCTGCTCGGCTATGGCTGGTGGCAGTACGAGCACCGTCCCATTCCCCCGACGGTCTCGATCGATGCAACCGTCGTGGATGCGCATACACTGAAGGGCCTCGGCGTGGCGCCGAAGCCCGCGCCGCAGCCGCAGCCGCAACCCCCGCCGGTGAGTCCGCCGCAGGGTCCCCCGGCGCCCAATCCTCAGGAGCTGGCGATGCGTCAGCAGGCGGCGCAGCTAGAGGCCGAGCACCAGGCGGCCGCCGCGGCCGAGCAGCAGCGCCTGCAGCGCGAGCGCGCCCAGGCGAAGCAGAAGGCCGAGGACGAGGCCAAGGCGCAGCAGGTCGCGCAGGCCAAGGCGCACGCCAAGGCCGCAGCGCAGGCCAAGGCCAAGGCCGAGGCCCGCAAGCGGGCGCAGGCGCGCAAGCAGGCCGAAGCGCGTCGCAAGCGCGAGCTCGCCCGCAAGCTCGCCGCGGCGCGCAAGCTGGCGGCCGAGAAGGCGGCCAAGGCGCGTGCGGCGCGCATCGCGCAGCTGCAGCAGGCTCTGCAGCAGGATGCGCAGACCAACGCGCAGATGCACGCGGCGGTCGCCGGCTGGGTCGCCGAGGTGACCCAGCGGGTGGAGGCGGCCTGGATCAAACCGCCGACCGCGCGGTCGAATCTCAGTTGCACCATCCGCGTGGTGCTGGTGCAGGGCGGGGCGGTGAGCAGCGTGAGTCTCGGTCAGTGCAACGGTGATGAGGCCGTGCGCGAGTCGATCGAGGCGGCGGTCTACCGCGCCTCGCCGCTGCCGCCGCTGCCGGACCCGAGCCTGTATCAACAGCCGATCAATTTCGTGTTTGCGCCCGATTCACAGTGAGAGCCATGAAACGCATATTCCGAGCCGCGTGGATACGCACCAGCGCGCTGGCGGTCCTGCTCGTTGCGGGCGGCCTGCCGACGGCGCATGCCCAACTGACCATCAAGATCACCTCCGGCGTCACCCATCCGGTGCCGATTGCCGTCGTGCCGTTCGCCGAGTCGCCCGGCGATCCGGTCAACGTGGCCGACGTCGTGCAGCACGACCTCGTGGGCAGCGGACGCTTCAGTGCGCTGGCGCGTACCCAGATGCCGGCAGCGCCGAATCACGCCGCACAGGTTGTCTTTGCGCAGTGGAAGAGCACGGGCATCGATTACCTGGTGGTCGGCCGGGTGGTGCCGCTCGGGGGCGGTCAGGTGGCCGTCGATTTCAATCTGCTGAACGTGCTGACCGGCCAGAGTGTCGTGCGCAAGCGTTTCAGCGGCCCTCCCGCGGTGCTGCGCAATGCCGCGCACCGGGTGAGCGATGCGATCTACCAGGCCATCACCGGGATCCGCGGCGCATTCGACACGCGTATCGCCTACGTGGCGGTGGTCGGGCAGGGCGCCACCCAGCGCTTCCAGTTGGTGATCGCGGATGCGGACGGCTACAATCAGCACCTCATCCTCGAGTCCCGTTTCCCGATCATGTCGCCGGTGTGGTCGCCGAATGGAAAATGGCTTGCCTACGTCTCATTCGAGGATCATCTCTCGGCGGTGTACCTGCAGCGGGTGCAGACCGGACAGCGTTACCGCGTCTCGGCCCGCGCCGGGGAGAACGGCTCGCCGTCGTTCTCGCCGAACGGGCAGGAGCTGGCGCTGACACTCAGTGGCGCGTCCGGCTATCCGCAGATCTACGTTCTCGACCTGCACTCGCGTCAGCTGACGCGAATCACGCACACGCCGGCGATCAACACCAGCGCGGTGTGGGCTCCCGACGGGCAGTCGCTGTATTTCACCTCCGACCGCGCCGGCTCGCCGCAGATCTATCGCAAGTCCCTAGCCCCGGGCAGTCTGCCGCAGCGCATCACCTTCACCGACAGCTACAACGCCGGTCCGCGTATCTCCCCGGACGGCAAGCTGCTGGCGATGGTCACCCGCGACAACGGGAAGTACTGCATCGCCGTGCAGGACCTCGGTAGTGGCGCATTCCGGGTGCTCACGCGCGGCCCCCTCGACAGCACGCCGAGCTTCGCGCCGAACAGCGCCACGATCATTTATTCCGAGCGCCCCAACCCCAATGGCGGGGCGATTCTCGCGACAGTCTCCGTGGACGGACTGACGGGCATGACCCTCAAGCCGGCTCAAGGGGCGGTGCAGAACCCGACGTGGGGACCGTTCCCGCAGCAGTAGCGTTTCAGAAGCGCGGGCCGCGGGGTCCGCGTGAGAGTGTCACAACAGGGCGCCGGAATTCCGGCGCGTACTTACGAAAGGTGCAATATGCGTCGCATTCTTACTGTCATGGTGTTAACCGCGGCTCTGGGGCTCGGGGCCTGCGCGAGCAAGCCGGTTAAGCCGGCCGCCTCGCAGTCTTCGGGAGCGGCCGGGGCCGGCGCGGAAAGTGCCGGCGCGGGCGCCGGGGCCGGTGCGGGCGAGGGCTCGCTCGGCAATCAGCACTCGGTGCCCGGGCCGCAGCAGGGACTGCTCGCCGACCGGACCATCCACTTTTCCTTCAACAGCGCGGTGATCGAGGGGCGCGGTATCCAGATCGTGGCCGCGCACGCGAAGTACCTGTCCGATCATCCGAACGCGCGGGTTCGCCTTGAGGGCAACACCGACGACCGCGGCTCTCCGGAGTACAACATCGGTCTCGGCATGCGTCGCGCGCAGTCCGTCCGCCAGGCGATGCTCCTGCAGGGCGTTTCCCCGAACCAGATCACGGTGGTCAGCTACGGCGAGGAGCGCCCGGTGGATCCGGCCAACAATTCAGTGGCCTGGGCGAAGAACCGCCGTGTCGACATCGTCTATCTGACACCGACGCAGCCGGCGCAGTAACGGCCGTCGGCGAGGAGTTGCCATGCGTGCTCGACTCTTGCTCGCGCCGACCGCGGCGCTCGTGGTGGCGCTGCTCAGCGGCTGCGCCACTGGCCCCGATCCGACTCAGGTCCGTCTCGACAACCTCGATGCGCGGGTGACGAAGCTCGAGCGGTTCGTCTCGAACGGCAGTCTGGTGCAGCTCGCCGAGCAGGAGGACTCCCTGCAGGCCGAGGTGCGCGACCTGCGCGGGCGTCTCGACAGCCTGGAGCGCAGGGATCAGCACCGCGGCTCGCAGCAGCAGGACCTGTACGCCGCTCTGGATAAGCGGGTGAAGGCACTCGAGCAGGCGAGCACGGCGCAGCAGGCGGCGTTGCAGGCCGAGACCGCGGCCGCCTCCGGCGGTACGGGCGCGGCGAACGCAGAGACTGGCACAGGGGCAGGTGGCGGGGTGGCTGGGGCGGGTAGCGCAGCAGCCCCTGCCGCCGGCACGCTACCGGGCGTCACACCCACTCAGCAGTCCGTCTACACGCAGGCGTTCGATGCGCTCAAGGCGGGCAGCTACTCGGTGGCGATTCACGGCTTCGGGGGGTTCCTCAAGACCTATCCGGATAGCCCGCTCGCACCGAATGCCGAGTACTGGCTCGGCGAGGCGCACTACGTCAATCAGAACTTCAACGAGGCGGAAAAGTGCTTCCGCCGGGTGTTGAAGCAATGGCCGGACTCGGGCAAAGCGCCTGCCGCGATGTTCGATCTCGGCAACACGCTGATCGCGCAGGGCAAGGTGAGTGCAGGACGCGCGACACTGCGCAAAGTGATCCATGACTACCCGGGCACGGATGTCGCCACCCAGGCGGCACACGCGCTGAGCCACGCGGGCCAGTGAGCGCCGGGGCCTCCGCCGCGCCGCCGGCACAGCCGGCGGCGCGGCTGAAGATCACGGAGATCTTCCACTCGCTGCAGGGCGAGGCGGACACGGCGGGGATCCCAACCACGTTCATCCGCCTGACCGGCTGCCCGCTGCGCTGCGGGTACTGCGATACCGCCTACGCCTTCCACGGCGGGGAGTGGTGGGAGCTCGAGCGGGTACTCGAGCGCGTGGTCGAACTCGGTGCGCGCTACGTGTGCGTGACCGGTGGCGAGCCGTTGGCGCAGAAGGGCTGCCTCGAGCTGCTGCGCCGCCTGTGCGATGCGGGTCTGCGGGTCTCGCTCGAGACGAGCGGTGCGATGAGCCTCGCCGGCGTAGATCCGCGCGTCGTGCGCGTCGTGGACGTCAAGACGCCGGGCTCCGGCGAAGTGACTCGCAACCGTTACGAGGAACTCGCCACGCTCACCGAGCGGGATCAGGTGAAGTTCGTGCTCTGCGATCGTGCCGATTACGAGTGGAGCGCGGCGCAGGTGCGCGAACGTGCGCTCGCGGAGCGTTGTACGGTATGGTTCTCGCCGAGCTACGAGCAACTGGCGGCACGGGATCTCGCCGAGTGGATCCTGGCCGATCGCCTGCCGGTGCGTCTGCAGGTGCAGCTGCACAAGATTCTCTGGGGCAACGCGCCGGGGAAATGATCATGACCTTTCCGATGGGGGTCCTCCCACGCAGTTACGCTGTCCCGCGTCCGGAGCTGGCATGAGCGAGCCCAGGGCAGTCGTGCTCGTCTCCGGCGGCCTGGATTCGGCGACCGCGCTTGCGCTCGCTCGCCAGCGTGGGCTGGAGTGCTATGCGCTGTCGGTCGCCTACGGCCAGCGACATGAGGCGGAACTCGCCGCGGCAGCGCGGGTGGCGAGCGTGCTCGGGGCACGCGAGCACCGGGTGATGCAGGTCGATCTGGCGGGCATCGGCGGTTCGGCGCTGACCGATGCGTCGATCGCCGTGCCGGAATTGCCGAGCGAGGGAATACCGGTGACCTACGTGCCGGCCCGCAACACCATTCTGCTGTCGTTGGCGCTCGCCTGGGCGGAGGTGCTGGACGCGGGCTACATCTTCGTCGGGGTCAATGCACTGGATTACTCGGGCTATCCGGACTGCCGGCCGGAGTATGTCGAGGCGTTTGCGCAGCTCGCGCGGCTCGCCACCAAGGCCGGCGTGCAGGGCAGTCCCTGCCGCATCGAGGCGCCGCTCATCGAGTGGAGCAAGGCGCGCATCATCCGCGAGGGCGTGGCGCTCGGGGTCGATTACGGCATGACGGTCTCGTGCTATCAGGCCGACCGCGACGGACGGGCCTGCGGCCGGTGCGACTCCTGCCGGCTGCGTCGGGCCGGTTTCGAGGCGGCCGGCCTCCCGGATCCCACGCGCTACCAGTAAGGGGCACATCCGGGTATCATGCGGGCCCCTGCGGCGCCCATTCAGGGCTCCCCGCCGCGACCCCAGTGGGGCGTTAGCTCAGTCGGTAGAGCATCGGACTTTTAATCCGCTGGTCGAGGGTTCGATTCCCTCACGCCCCACCATCAAACCCTTACGCCGCTAATGCTTTCAGGACGTTCGTAGGGTCCCGACGGATTGCTGTCAGGAGCGCCTTAGCCGGCCCGGTGGGCTCACGTCGGCCTTGCTCCCAATTGCGTAACGTTCCCACGTCCACATGCAGCAGGGCGGCGAACTTCGGCTGGCTCAAGCCGAGCTTGGAGCGCAGCGCCTTGATGGCGAGAGGTTCGACGTGGAATTCCCGGGAGGGCGCTCGCTCGCCCCGGGCGATCTCATTCATCTGCGTCATGCTCTCGACAAGCTCGGAAAACAGCTTCTTGTTCACGGGCGACCTCTTACCAATCAGCATTGAGCTTGCGGAGAACTTTCTTCTCCGCAGCCGTCAAATCGTCCTTCACGCCCTTGCGGTAGATGAGCAGCAGGCGAACTTGCGTCTGCGCCATGACGTGAAAATAGATCACGCGCACCCCGCCACTCTTGCCGCTGCCTTTGATCGACCAGCGCACCTTGCGCAACCCGCCGGTGCCTTGGATGACATCGCCCATTTGTGGATGCGCTGCCAGACATTGCTGGAATTCTGCATAGGCGTCCTCGGTCAGCAGTTCCTTGACCTGTCTGGTGAAGACCGCGGACTCGATGAAGACCACGAAATCAAATGGTACGCCAGTGACGCACATAGGTCAATGACGTACGTGCGCCGCGGGCTACGAGCTGCCGATGGTGCACCGTCGCGCCGATTCGGGCCTGCGAGCGCCCGGCGGGTCTCACTTTTGTGCGCCGATCTAAAGGCTGTGCGATACGCGGTCTGGCGACTCTCGTTGGCACAGGAGTGGCACACTTGCTGCCACAAAATGACCTCAGTGGACACTGCGGAGCGGTCGCAACTCCTTGAGTTCTCCGGCATCAGATGGTGTGAACGCATGCTTGACCTGGACTTTTAATCCGCTGGTCGAGGGTTCTATTCCCTCACGCCCAAATATAAAATCTATTAAATCAATTCATTGCGTTCTGTTCCTCGACGCAATGTCACTGTCGTTTTCGCGTCGCACGCGTGCAGTGCAAGGGGTTCATTTAGCAGTGCGCGTACTACACCAAGATGCCGCGCTTTACGCCAGGTCATCTTCTTCGCGGAGTGAGCTATTTTTCGATTCGTAGCGTCATGGACTTGAAGTTCAAGGTCCAGCGACTGCCTTGGCGGAGAATGTCTTGCCCAATTGTCCCGTCGCTGCCCGCGCTCGAGCGCGAACTCACCGCGACGTCCGTGAGTTTGAATAGCCGCCCGCCAATGACGAGCGCAACGTGCGGCAGACGCAGCGCCTTGCGCTCCGTCACGACACCGCCCGCGCCCCCCAGATGCAAAGCATGCTGCGCGGCATGCTGCAAGAGCACTGGAGCGTCTGCGACCGCGTTGTGGGTGAATCCCGTGGCGTTCGCACCGCTGTCAAGCGCCATGCGCAGCAACCCCGGGGCACCTGGGACGTGCACGAGGACCAGCGGTTCGAGGCCTGAGAGCAGCAGGTTCGAATGCGCGTCCCCTTGCTCGGGGCGTACGCCGCCGTGCACACCGTACGTGAACGTGGGTGCGCCGGAGTTGCTGAACGCGAGCCGTCCGAGCTCCATCAGAACAGGCAGGCCGATGATGGCGTCGATGCGATAACCATGCGGGAAGCTCAGTGCGGAATCCGGCAGCACGATGAACACCACATTCGACAATACCGCAGCGCCGATCTGAACGCGTCGCGCGATGCCGAGCTGCGTCGGGACCGACTGCTCGGTCGAGCTGCCGACGGTCACGGCCCGAGGCAGCATTCGCACGCCGGTGCGCTTGGCGGCCGATACGCTGATCGTCGAGAAGTTCGCGCCGGTGTCGAGAACCGCCTCTTGCGCGTGGGCGCCTATCTTGAGATGCACCCGGATCATCCCGGCGCGGTCCCGCCGGAACGGCAGCGAGCCGCTTGCCACGTGCACGATCCGCATGGGTGGGACTAAACGGAGCGCCCGAGTGAACGCCATCGTCTGGCGGTCGCCAGAGTGCACCGAGTGGGGCGAGAGCTCGAGTGCCGAGTGGATGGCGGCGTAGCAGTCGCGGTAGCGCTGCTGGCGGAGATAAACATTGGCGAGCACCAGATACGCCTGTGCGCGCACGGTGCGTGTCGCACGCGAGCGTGTCGCCGGCATCAGCTCGGCGATGGCCCTGATGTCCCGGTGGCGCAGGGCGAGCAGGGCGCCCTCGGCGAGGGACCGCTGTGATGCCGTGGGTGCCGAAGCGGCGAGCGTCGTCAACACCGTCACGTCGTTGGCGCCGATCGCCGCAGCGAGCGCATCGGGGGCCGCATGGGCATGGGCACCGGACAAGTTCAGAGCCCAGAGAGCGATGGGTAAGAGGGCCCGAGGAATCCGACCATGGGGTTGCATTCAGTGCCCCGGATTCACGCGCGAATATGCGCTGGATACGATGGTGCCGATCGTGCGCCCGGATACGGCGCAGATCAAGGTGCTCGACGCCAGCGATCAAGCCTGCAGCCCGGTCCCGGCTGCGAGGCAGGCGGCCGCCAGAGGCGTGAGAGACCGGGGCGATTCAACAGCGGTCGCTGTGGCTGGCGTAGCGATTACCGCTGCCCGGCAGGTCATCCGCTATGCCATCAGCCGGAAATCGCATCCGGTCCGGCTTGCGGTGACTCGGCCCGATTCAGAGTATGCGAGGCGAGCGTGCCGATGTGATGGCGGCCTCTGGCGGCGTACCACCACAGGCCCGCTCCGAGGATGACGCCAATGTAAACGAAGGCGCCCCAGGTGTTGTACCACGGGGCGCCGTAGACGGCTTTGCGCGGCCAGGCGAGGTTCAGGGCCATGCCGGCGCCCCACAGCACGGCAACGATGTTGACTAGCAGGCCCCATCGGCCCATCGTGAAATAGCCGCCCGCCGCGAGATCCGGCGGCGGCCATTGTCCCGTCAGCCGCTTGCGCAGCAGTGGCACGGTCACCATCAGGTACGCCAGGTAGATCATGATGACTGCGATCGAGGTCAGCACGGTGAAGATCTTCGGCTGACCGATGTTCAGGACCAGGATCAGCTCGGCGATCACCCCGATCAGGACCGCAGGCACGATTGGCGTCTGGGTCAGGGAATTCACCGAGGCGAGCTTCTCCCCGAATGGCAGCGCATTATCGCGCGCCATCGCGAAGGTCAGGCGGATCGCCGCGGTATGCACCGCCAGTGAGCATACGGTCACCGCGACGACGATGCAGACCAGGAAGACCTTGCCCAGGGGCCCCCACATCACCTGCTCGATGATGTATTGCAGGCCGCCGGTGCCGCTGCCGATCTGCGGATCATGCAGGTTCGGTGCCGCCAGGATTGCGAACAGCAGGATCGCCCCACCGATGACGAACGAGGCGAGAATGGCCCGGAGAATCGCCCGCGGAGCGGTGCGTCGCGGCTCGTGCGTCTCCTCGCCGAGCGAGCTCGCGGTGTCAAAGCCGTACATGACGTATCCGGAGGCGAGGGATGCGATCAGGAAGTCGCTCAGAAACCCCCAACTCTTGCCGGCCCCGTAGCCGTTGGCGGAGAAGAAGACTTCCGGGCCGCGCTTGATATGGACCGCCAGCAGGATGGCGATGAGGCAGGCGGCGATCAGCTCGATAAACACGCCGGCGCTGTTGATCATGGCCATCAGTCGTACGCCGAGCGCGTTGACGATGGTGGTGAAGGCGATCAAGACCGAGCCGAGAATGACCGCGTTGGTCGCGAAGTCGTACGGACCGTTGCCATTGCCGATGATCTGGAAGCCACTCCACAGTCGCGGCAGATTGAGCTGCAATGCCAGCACTACGGCCGAAAGCGTGACGATGGAGGCGGTGAGCATCAGCCAGCCTGAGGCCCACCCCACGAGCCGACTGCCGAGAATTTTCGACCAGTTGTAGACCGATCCTGCGACGGGGTACTTGGCCGACAGTTCCATGAAGCACAGCGCAACGGCAAGCTGGCCGACGAACACCATCGGCCATGACCACAGATAGGCCGGTCCGGCGGTGCCAAAGCCGAAGTAGAACAGCTGGAAGGTGCCGGTGAGGATCGAGATATAACTGACGCCGGCGGCGAAGCTGCCGAACGACCCGATGCTGCGCGCCAGCGATTCCTTGTAGCCGAAGTGCTCCATGCCGCTGTCGGCGCCATGCGTGCCGCTGTTTTTCGAATGCGTGTTCAAAGTGGCCTCGCGCGGGCAGTTGACCGGCAATCATGCGGATGCGGGCCCCGGGGTTTCGAGTACCGGGGCGCCGGTCCCGTTGAATAATTACGACATTGCATGGGTTCCTGGGGCGGGACCGGGAACGAGACGTCGGCACATGGGTCGCTCGGATGCGCGCTCGAGATATGCAGCCGCATCTCAATCAGGCGCCGGATGTCCAGCAGGACCCGGCGAGTCGGCGTCCGGATACTCGGCGCACAGCCGGCGCGGATGACTCGGGAAGCATATACCACAGTCTCACGCCGCTCCGAATTCTCTCGCAGCGGCCACTTCCGGGGCGATCGGGTGCTCGGGCGGTCTCACCGGCATCCGGCTGCTTCCCGGCATAGAACGCACCGAGGGGCGCATCGCAGCAACCGCGGTATCACGCGGCGGCGAGCGACTTGCGCACCAGTTCCACCCACAGCTCAATGCCTCGGCCCAGAACCTCGTCATTGAAGTCGTAGCGGGGCGAGTGCAGGCCGGGGTTCTCACCGGCGCGGGCGGCACCCAGCCACAGGTAACAGCCAGGGACCGCCTGTAGCATGTAGGCGAAGTCCTCCGAAGCCATGCTGGGTGGCGTATCGATCACCTGAAAGCCGATTCCGCCAGCCACCTCGCGCACGAATCGGGCCGCTGCCGGATCGTTGAGGGTGGCGGGGAAGCGCTGCTCGTAATGGATCTCGGCGCTGCAACCCAACGCCTCGGCAAGCGAGTCCGTGAGACGCGTCATCCGCTCGGCGATGAGATGACCGACCGCCGCGTCGTACCAACGAGTGCAGCCACGGATCAGGCAGGTATCGGGGATGACGTTCCAGGTGTCTCCGGCCTGGATCTGCGTTGCCGAGATGACTGCCGAGCGCAACGGATCAACATTGCGGCTGACGATGCTCTGCAGTGCCGAGACGAGCTGTGCGGCGGCGAGGATGGGATCGGCGCCCTCGTGCGGCATGGCGCCGTGGCAGCCCCGGCCGCGGATCTGGATCTCGAAGGTGTCGAGCGCCGCCATCATCGCCCCGTCGCGCGCGACGCAGGCTCCGGCGGGCAGCGCCGGCCAGTTGTGCAGTCCGTAGATGCTCTGGCAGGGAAACAGCTTGAACAGACCATCCTCGATCATCCGCCGGCCGCCGCCTTCGTTTTCCTCGGCCGGCTGGAAGATGAAGTGCACCGTGCCGTCGAGGTCGGGCAGTCGCGCGCACAGACCGGCCGCGGCGAGCGCCATGGCGGTATGACCGTCATGGCCGCACGCGTGCATCACGCCCGCAGCACTCGAGGCGTGGGCGACGCCGCTCGTTTCCCGAATCGGCAGTGCATCCATGTCCGCCCGAATGCCGATGCTGCGCCGGCTCGTGCCGCGACTGATCGTGCCGACGACCCCCGTGCCACCGAGCCCACGGTGGACCTTCAAGCCGAACTGCGCGAGTTGGCTCGCGACGAAATCCGCGGTCCTGTGCTCCGCGTAGGCCAGTTCCGGGTGCCGGTGCAGGTCGCGGCGCCACGCCGTGGCCTGCTCGAGCAGTTCGCCCGGGACGGTTCCATCAGTCTTCTGTACTGGCAAGACCGGCTCCTCCAGAAACACGCATCCGAGACCGCAGGGCGATGGCGCGGGGCGCCCCGGAGCGGTCGCGGCAATTATCATAGCCGCCTGCCTCCCGGCCAGGTCGAAGGATTTGCCCTGCCTGCGGGATGGCGGTGCGGGCCGTCGAGCCGCATCGCGTGGCGCCGACAGCCGACGGGGGCGTGCGGTGCGCCGCCGGCTGGCGGCATCCGGCTGAGATTTCCCGGCGGGCGCGGCGCTCATCGGCCTACAATGGTGCGGGTGATCGGGCCGGGGCGTCGCGGTGCCTGTTCGCCCCAGAGCCCGTCCCGGTCTGCCGGGGCACAAGACGCCACAACCTCTGCCAATGGAACGCTTGTGCACGCACCATCGGTGATCTATCCCTTTGCGACCGTTCCGGCGACGGGTGCGGCCGTCGAGGTCGTCCCCGGGGTGCTGTGGCTCCGAATGCCGCTGCCGATCGCTCTCGATCACATCAACGTGTGGGCACTGGCGGACGGGGAGAGCTGGACCATCGTCGACACCGGCATGCACACCGCGCAGACGATCGAGGTGTGGCAGCAGGTCTTCGCCGGCCCGCTGGGGAATCGCCCGGTCGGACGGGTCATCTGCACGCACATGCACCCGGACCACGTCGGCATGGCGGGCTGGCTCACGCGTCGCTTCGAGTGTCGTCTGTGGATGTCCCGCCTGGAGTACGTGATCTGCCGGATGCTGCTCGCGGATGCGCATCGCGAAGCGCCGGCCGACGGCGTGCGCTTCTACCGGGCGGCGGGTTGGGACGCGGAGGCTATCGAGGCGTACCGGGCGAGCTTCGGGGGATTCGGCAGACACATCCACGAGCTGCCGGACAGCTTCCGCCGCCTGAGCGACGGCGATGAGATTCAGATCGGCGGGCGGCGCTGGCTCGCCGTGGTCGGGCGCGGGCATTCCCCGGAGCACGTCTGCCTGTATTGCCCCGAGCTCGAGGTGATGATCGCGGGCGACCAGGTGCTGCCGAAGATCACCTCGAACGTCTCGGTCTTCCCCACCGAGCCTGACGCCGATCCGCTTGCCGACTGGCTGGACTCGATCGCCACCATCGCGCAGCGGATCCCTGACACGGTGCTGGTGCTGCCCGCCCACAAGGAGCCGTTCCGGGGTCTGCATGCGCGCCTCGGGGAGCTCAACGCCTGGCACGAGGGAGCGCTGAGGCGCGTGCTCGCGGCACTGCGCGAGCCGAAGCGGGCGATTGACGTCTTTCCGGCGATGTTCCGCCGCAACGTCAGTCATGCCTTGCAGCTTGCAACGGGCGAGTGCATCGCGCACCTGAACTGCCTGCGTGGCCGCGGCCTGATCGAGTGCGAGCAGGTCGACGGCATCGCCTGGTACCGCGCGAGCCGTTCCGCCGCCCCGCTCGAGGGGCCGCAGGGCGCCGGCTAGATGCCGCGCTCGGTGCGGCTACTTCGCCGCAGCGAGCTTGTCCTGGGTCCGGGTCTCGAAGTCCCGCGCATCATGCCGCTCGTGCAGTTGGCTCGCCGGCTCGCCGCTCACCCGATTGACCATGCGCCCGCGCTGCACGGCCGGCCGCTCGAGCAGGTGCTCCGCCCAGCGCTGCACGTTGGCATATTCGTGCACGCCGAGGAACTCCCCGGCCCCGTAGAGCCACCCCTTGGCAAGACCCCCGTACCACGGAAAGATCGCCATGTCCGCGACGGTGTAATCGGCGCCGGCGATGTACTCGCTCTCGGCGAGGCGGCGGTCGAGGACATCGAGCTGGCGCTTGACCTCCATGGCGAAACGGTCGATGGCATACTCGATCTTCGTCGGCGCGTAGGCGTAGAAATGGCCGAATCCGCCGCCGAGATAGGGCGCGCTACCGACCTGCCAGAACAGCCACGAGAGGCACTCGGCGCGCGCGGCCGACTGCCTCGGCAGAAACGCGCCGAACTTCTCAGCTAGGTAGACCAGGATCGCGCCGGATTCGAATACGCGGATCGGCGTCGGTCCGCTGCGATCGAGCAGCGCCGGAATCTTCGAATTGGGATTCACCGCCACGAAGCCGCTGCCGAACTGCTCCCCGTCGGCGATGCGGATCAGCCAGGCGTCGTACTCGGCACCGGCGTGGCCGAGGGCGAGCAGTTCCTCGAGCAGGATCGTCACCTTGACGCCGTTCGGGGTGCCGAGGGAGTACAGCTGCAGCGGATGGCGGCCGACCGGCAGCGTCTTTTCATGCGTCGATCCGGCGATCGGGCGATTGATGCTGGCGAACTGGCCGCCGCTCGGCTTGTTCCAGCTCCAGACCTTCGGCGGTACGTATGCGGACTCGCTCATCGTGAAGCTCCATCCCAAGCTGATGCTGCGGAGCGCCCACAGCGTGCGGCGCAGGCGCTACCGTGCGCGCCGGCACTCATTCCATCGGACCGAGCGCATTTTACGTCGGCGGACGCCCGCTCGGGCAGCCGGCCGTTAGCGCACGGGTGGTTCGAGGCGCATCGGCACCGACAGGCCACCCAGGCGTGTAAGCGCTGCGCCACTCACCTTGAAGCCGAAGCGTTCGTACACTGGCACCGCATTGAGGCTCGAGTGCACGGTGAACGGGCCGCGATAGCCGGCCTGGCACGCCTGATCGCGCACGGACTCCCACAGCCGCCGGCCGAGGCCCTGGCGCTGGCAGCCCGAGTGCACGAACAGGTGAAACAGCAGCCCGTCGCTGCGCAGGGCCGCAGCGCCTGCGAGCGGTACGCGCTCGGGCGCCTCGGCCACGACGTACGTCATGTCGGTGCGCTCGATCAACGCGCGGATCGCCGGCTCGCTGATGGAGGCGAAGAATGCGGCCGCCTGTTCGGCGGTGGGCGTCACCAGATACGTGCGACTGAACTCGTTCAGCAGCGCGCTGACGGCGCCGGCATCGGCAGCCGTTGCAAGGCGGATCTGCGGCTCGGCAGGGGACATGGCGTCTCAAGCGGCCTCTGGTGGCCTGGAGCACGGGCGGATCCACTATACCCGAGCACGCTCGGCGCGCGGCCGGATGCCCGGCCTACGGGCGCCAAAAAGAAAGCGCCCGGCGGGAACGGGTCCCGCCGGGCGCGAACGAGCGTCAGGTCGCTATTGGTGCTCGGTCGAGGCGATGAACGCCGCGACGTTGTCATGCAGCTTCTTCAGCGCCGGCACATGCACGTACACCATGTGGCCGGATTCGTAGTAGTGGTATTGGATGTTAGCCTGCAGCTTGCGCGGCATCGGCAGGTGCGACATCTCGTACATGCCTTCAAAGAAGGGCGTCGCGAGATCGAAGTAGCCGCCGTTCAGCATGACCTTCAGTTTCGGGTCCTGCTTCATCGCGTTGGCGAGATCGGGCATCACGTTCAGCGCCTGCGGGAAAGCGAAGCCGCCGCCGGGCGGGCGATGCGCAAAGTTCCAGGTGCGCCAGAGCGGAATCTCCGGCAGGTACTTCATGTCGTCGCCGAAGTGCAGGTCATCGCGCGTATACGTGTTGAATGCCGCGACGTATGCGGAGCTGATCGCCGCGGACTGCGGATCGTAGCCGGCGCGCTCGCTCAACGGATTGAGCGATGGCCCCTTGAAGCGCGTGTCGAGGCGGCCGGTGGTCTCATCCGTTGCGGCCAGCAGCTCATGCTCGAACTGCCCGCCATCGACGCGCAGGTTCGCCTTCTCGATGTACGAGACCGGCAGGCCGGTGTACTCGTGCAGCTTGGCGGCGATGGCATCGAACTGCGAGGAGCCGAGCTGCGAGCCGGCACGCAGCGCCTGGGCGTAGTCGGTCAGCGCGAACTGCTCGACCTTGGCGAGCAGCGGCTTCAGCGGCTGCGTGCTGTCGGGGAGCATGTGGTGATACCACGCGGTTGCCGTCATGCTCGGCAGCGCCAGCTCGTACGGCAGATCGATACCGGGATTGAACTGGGCCAGCCCGGTCGAATTGTCGTAGTTGAGGATCTGCGAGAGCAGGATCACACCGTTGAAGTCGATGTTGTCGTGCGTCGTCAGAACGTTGATCAGGTTCGCCGAGCGCGGCGTGCCATAGCTCTCGCCGAAGAGGTACTTCGGGGAGTTCCAGCGGCCGTACTTCGAGAGGAACTGCATGATGAACTCGGAGAACGCATGCACGTCCTGATCGGCCCCGTAGAAGTGCGCCGCCGCATCGGTGCCACGAACGCGGCCGAAGCCGGTTCCCGGTGCGTCGACGAACACCAGGTCGCTCGCATCGAGCAGGCTGTACTGGTTGTCCACCAGCTGGTAGGGCGCCGGCGGGGTGTGCGTGTGATCACTGGTCTGAACCCGCACCGGACCGAACGCGCCCATGTGCAGCCACACCGAGGAGGACCCCGGACCGCCGTTGTAGAGGAAGGTGATCGGCCGGTTGCTCGCCTTCGCGCCATCCTTGAAGTAGGCGACGTAGAACATCGAGGCCTCGGGTGGCACCGTCTTGGCAGCGCCTGCTGGTGGCTGCCCCGGACCGTAGGCGTCCGTGGCGTCGTTCCAGCCGGCCGCATGCACCACGATCATGCCGGCGACGGCATGGTAGTGGATGGTCTTGCCTTCGATCGTGACCGTACCGGAGCTGGTGCTGGTCACCGTGCGGAAGTACGGATTGTGGTGCTGGGCGGCCGGTTCGGCCGCCTGGCCGGCGGCGAGCGCCGGGGCGCCGGCCGCGGCCAGCGTGAGCACCGAGGCGGCCGCCAGGGCCTGAGCGCCGCGCCGGAAGAGTCGGATTCGCATCGTATCGCGCATGCTCATGGTCAGCCTCCTGAAACGTTGTCGGTCTTGCGAATGAAGGCCGCAATGTTGTCGTGCAGCTGCTTCAGAGCGGGGATGTTCACGTAGATCATGTGACCCGACTTGTAGTAGGCATACGTGATGTTCGACTGCAGACTGTTCGGAATCTGCAGGTGGTGCATCTCGTACAGACCCTCACTGAACGGTGTCGCCAGATCGTAGTAGCCGCCGTTCAGCATGACCTTCAGGTCCGGGTTGTACTTCATCGCCGCGGCGAGATCCGGCATCACGTTGGTGGCAATGGGTACCGGGATGGGCGCGCCGGGCGGGCGGTGCCGGAAGTCCCAGTGCGTGAAGATCTCCGGCAGGTAGCGCAGGTCCGTCTGGTAATGCAGGTCCTTCGAAGCGTAGGCATTGAACGCGGTCACGTACGCCGAGCTGATGGCGGCGGACTGCGGGTCGTAGTAGGCCTCGCGGCTCAGCGGGTCCATGCTGGGCCCCTGGAAGCGCGAGTCGAGACGGCCGGTGGTCATGTCCTCGTTGCTGAGCAGCTCGTGCTCAAACTCCGGGCCGCTCACCTGCAGGTTCGCCTTGAGCAGGTACGACACCGGCAGGCCGATGTACTGATGCATCTGCTCGGCGATGCTCTGCTGATCGGCCGAGGGCAGATCAGCGCCCTGGGCGAGCGCATCGGCGTACGGGCCCATGGCGAACGTCTCGACCGTCTTCAGGAACGGCAGCAGGTGCGGCGGATTGGACGGCAGCGCGTGGTGATACCACGCCGTTGCCGCCATGCTCGGCAGCGCCAGCTCGTACGGCAGCTCGACCCCGGGGTTGGTGCCCGGGGCGTCCGCGTTCAGGGCGAAGTTCAGAATCTGCGAGAGCAGGATCACGCCGTTGAAATCGACCGAGCGACCGATTTCCAGGTCCTTGATCAGTACCGCCGAGCGCGGGGTGCCGTAGCTCTCACCCAGCAGGTACTTCGGCGAGTTCCAGCGCTGATAGTGCGCGAGGAACTGCGTGATGAATGAGGCGAAGGCGTGTCCATCCGGATCGACCCCGTAGAACGCCTTGGCCGCATCCTTGCCCGCAATGCGGCTGTAGCCGGTGCCCGGGGCGTCGATGAACACCAGGTCCGTCGCGTCGAGCAGGCTGTACTTGTTCTTGATGATGCTGTACGGGGCTGCCGGGGTATGCGTGTTGTCGTTGGTCACGACACGCACCGGCCCCATGCCGCCCATGTGCAGCCACACGGTCGAGGAGCCCGGACCGCCGTTGTAGAGGAAGGTGATCGGCCGGTCGTGGGCCGGCACGCCGCGCTTGAAGTACGCGACGTAGAACATGGAGGCCACGGGCGGGCCGTCCGGCTCGCCGAGCGCGTCCTTGCCGGTCGCAGGCGTCGCGGCGTCGTTCCAGCCCTTCGGGTGGACGATGAGGGTGCCGGCGACCGCCTTGTAGTCGATCTTGTGTCCATCGATCGTGACCGACCCGTAGCTCGTGACGGCGTTCGGCGTGAACAGCGCCGAGGCCGTGCCCGCTGCAGCGGGAGCCGGGGGGGGGGCCTTGGGAGCCGCGGCTAGCGCAGGCGCGCCGCAGGCCTCGCACGCGGCCACCGTGAAAAGTGCCGCGAGTGCAACAACATGCTTCATTCGGGTGCTCCTCCAGCGCTCGGGCTCGATTTTGGTGGACTGATTCGCGGGGCCGAGCGCTCTATATGATGCCATGATGCCGCATCCGTGCGCCGAGGGGGGAAAGTCCGCCCGCGACAGACCGGCGTTTTGCGGCGAATGCCACGCCGGCCGCGACGAAGCGAGTCCGGCCGGGACGGCGCCCGGGCGCTGTCCGCCGGGGCGGCGCCTGTAGCCTGATCGCTATCTCGGCGGTGAATAGGCGCCCTCGGCCGGCCCCGCCGGGGCCAGTGCGGCCTGGGCGCAACGTCGCTTGTGCCTGCGGACAGGCGGGGGTAGCGTAAGCCGATGATCAAGGTGCTGCTGTGGCTGATCCTGTTCGTGCTGTGCTGGCCGATCGCAGTGCTGGCGCTTTTCGCCTGGCCGATCCTCTGGCTGCTGCTGCTGCCACTGCGCCTGCTCGGCATCGTGTTCGACGGCGTATTCGAGTTCCTGCGCGCGTTGCTGCTGTTGCCGGCGCGCCTGCTCGGCGGGCGACCCTAGCGCTCGGGCTGGTGAGCGCAGCGGTGCCAGCACCGCCCAGGTGCGGGGGCTGCGCACCCAGCGATACCCGAGCAGCACCAGCAGGGCCCCGGCGTACACCAGCGGCTCGCGCACGTCGATCTTCTCCTGCCAGTAGAAATGCCACACGCCCAGGGCGGCGATGAGGTAGATCAGCCGGTGCAGAGCGCTCCAGCGTCGACCCAGCCGGCGCATCATGCGGTTCGTCGAGGTGATCGCGAGCGGCACCAGCAGCAGCAGCGCGCCGAACCCCACCGTGATGTACGGCCGCTTGAGAATGTCCGCAGCGACCTGGTGCCAGTCCAGGTCCACATCGAGCACCAGATAGACCGTGAAGTGCAGCGCGGCATAGAAGAATGCAAACAGCCCGAGCATGCGCCGCAGTCGCAGCAGATGCGGCAGGCGGGCGATCTGGCGCAACGGGGTGACCATCAAGGTCAGCAGGAGCAGATTGAGGGCGGTCTTGCCGCAGCGCAGCTCCAGGAACTTCACCGCATCGACCGGCGGGGAGAGGCCGAGCCAGCCGAACAGGCTTGCGGCCATCCAGGCGAGCGGCACGAGGCAGGCCAGGAATACCGCCGGCTTGTACAGGTAGCGATAGCGGCGCTCGACACTCCATCCGGGCACGCCTCGCCCCGCAGCCGGGGCGCGCACGGTCGCGGCCCCTCGGCGGGCTTCCTTAGAAGTACTCATGCAGGTTCATTCCCTTGTAGAGGTAGGCGACCTCCTCGGCATAGCCGTTGAACATCAGCGTTGCCTGGCGCTCGTGAAACAACGGCGCGCCGATGCGCCGCTCGGTGGCCTGGCTCCAGCGCGGGTGCGGGACGTGTGGGTTGACGTTCGCGTAGAAGCCGTACTCGTTGGGGGCCGCGAGGCTCCAGGTGGTCTGCGGCTGACGCTCCGTGAACACGATGCGCACGATCGACTTGATGCTCTTGAAACCGTATTTCCACGGCACGATCAGGCGCAGCGGCGCGCCGCTCTGGTTCGGCAGCACGCGTCCGTACAGCCCCACCACCATGAAGGCGAGCCGGTTCATCGCCTCATCGATGCGCAGTCCCTCACGGTACGGCCACTGCAGGATCGGCACGCGCTGGCCGGGCATTTGGCTCGGGCGGTAGAGCGTCTCGAAGGCGACATACTTGGCGCGCGAGGTGGGCTTGAACTGCTGCAGCAGCCGTGCCAGCGGAAAGCCTACCCACGGGATGACCATCGACCAGGCCTCCACGCAGCGGAAGCGGTAGATGCGCTCCTCGAGCGCGTAGGGACTGAGAAATTTCTCGAGCGGGAACTGGCCGGTCACCTCCGCCTCCCCGGAGACCGTGAGGCTCCACGGCCGCGTCTGCAGGGCGCCAGCGTACTCGGCCGGGTCGCTCTTGCCGGTGCCGAATTCGTAGTAGTTGTTGTAGTGGGTGATCTGCTCCCAGCTGTTCGGCGTCTCGTCCTGCCCCGGGGCGTGCACCAGGGCGCCGACCGAATCGGCGGAATCGAGCGAGTAGGCGAGCGGGGCGCCTGCCGCGGCGGGCACCACGGCCGCGCCGGCGCGCCCGAGCGCTGCGCCGGCACCGGCGATAAGCGCGCCGGCGAGGAAGCGGCGGCGGTTGAAGAAGACCTCCGGCGGAGTGATTTCCGAGGGGGCGATGCGGGGGAGGGGGGAGGCCATGGGTGCAACTCCTGTTAGCCTTAAGAGACTTCCGTCCCGGAGACAGTTCCGGCCTGACCGGCCGGGAGCCTCACCAGTGCGCCAAGCGCGGTAGCACGAGCCGGGCCACGAGCGTGACGACGCCGCAGGCGAGCCCGTACCAGGTGAGGATGTACAGCGGATCGTTGAACGGGCAGGCGAACACGAACACGAATGCCCCCCATGCTGCCGCCGCCAGGCCGATCAGCAGCGGGGTGCGGCGCAGGTCGGTCGGCGCGCCGCGCTGTCCGAGCACCGCCAGCGCGAGCAGCGGCGGAATCGACAGCAGCACGATCTTCGAGGCGCACTGCACGCCGCTGTGCCAGTCGAGCCGCTGCACGATGCTCGCGATTCCCGCCGGCAGAGCAATCGCGAGCACTCCGTAGGCGACGCACAGCACAACGATCAGCGCCAGCCAGCGCATCGAGCCCCGCACCGAGTAGGCCGGGTCGAAGGAGCGGATGGCGAGCCAGCCGCTCACGAGCGAGATCAGTCCGAGGCTGACGATCCGCCAGCCCACGGTGGGCTGCGTCATCACGCGGTGCATGTCCAGATGGGCGATGCCCACCGCGAACAGCAGCGCCATTTCGCTCGCCGCGATGAGCGCAATGATCAGAGCATCGACCCAGACCCGCCGCGGCCGCACGGGCGCGAGATCCTCGGTGAGCTGCTCGATCAGGGCGTCAAGCTTCATGGCCGTCCTCCTGCGCCCGTTCGCTCAATTG
>JAKAZL010000009.1:21988-53481 GCA_021815925.1 Pseudomonadota bacterium
GATGAGCGCAATGATCAGAGCATCGACCCAGACCCGCCGCGGCCGCACGGGCGCGAGATCCTCGGTGAGCTGCTCGATCAGGGCGTCAAGCTTCATGGCCGTCCTCCTGCGCCCGTTCGCTCAATTGTCGCAGCCCCCTGTGGATGTTCACCTTGACGAGCGCCATGGTCTGTCCGAGCCGCTCGGCGGCCTCTTTGATGCTCAGGCCCTCCAACTTGACCAGGCGGATGGCGTTGGCCTGGGCGGGCTTGAGGGTCGCGAGCAGCGATTCCAGAACGCGTGCGCTCTGCACCGCCTCGCCGTGATCGCCCACCGCGAGCTCCTCGTCCAGTTCCTCGGTGGGCGCATCCTTCATCGCGCGCAGCCGGTCGATCCATTTGTAGCGGGCGATCGCCGCGAGCCACGGACCGAAGGGTTTGGAGGGGTCGTAGGTGTGCCGCTTGGTGTGCAGCGACAACAGTACCTCCTGGGCGGCATCGTCCACCATCGAGGCCGGCAGACGCCGCGAATAGTACCGTTGCAGCCACGCGCCGGCCTCGACGAGCAGCCGCCGGTACGCCGTGGCATCGCCCCGCTGGGCCGCCAGCATCAATTCGCGCCAGTGATCGTCCGCCAAACGAGCCTCCATTCAGCCGGCCGATGCGCCCGCCCGGCGCACGCCGGATCGGCGGCGCGACTGCGGGACCGCGCTGCAGTGTACCGCACCCGGCGCGAGCGCCGGAGGCGGGCAAAACGAAGGGTTTGGACTTGTGGAAATGCACGCTGACATGCCGACCTCTGCCGATATATTCGGCCGGTCGGGCGGAACGGTTACACGCCCCAGCGCAGAAAATTCCAGGCGGCGTTCCGGTTGGACGGGCGCGGTGACGGTGGCTAGACTGCGCCACACCTCCCCGAGGCGGCGATCATCCATGAACTACGTCTTTGCGCCACCGCCGAGCGTGAGCGCACCGGTGACCGGGACCGGCGCGCGTTTCCCGGTGCACCGCATCTACTGCGTGGGCTCGAACTATCGCGCTCATGCTCAGGAGATGGGCCGCACGGGCCGCGAGCCGCCGGTATTCTTCATGAAGCCGGCCGACGCGCTGCTCGCGGTCGAGGCCGGCGAGACCGGCGTCATGCCCTATCCGAGCCTGACCGCCAACCTGCACCACGAGGTGGAGCTGGTGGTCGCGATCGGGGTGGGCGGGCGCGACATCGAGCCGGCGCGCGCGCTCGAGCACGTCTTCGGCTACGCCGTCGGGCTCGACATGACCCGGCGCGATCTGCAGGCCGAGATGAAGAAGCGCTCGGCGCCCTGGTGCATCGGCAAGGGTTTCGATCACGCCGCACCGCTCGGCCCGATCACCCCGCGCGATCAGGCCGGCGCGATCGAGGGCGCCGAGATCGTCCTGCGGGTCGAGGGTGTCGAGCGCCAGCGCAGCCGGATCGACCAGATGATCTGGAGCGTGCCGGAAATCCTGGCGCATCTGTCGGCGGCCTGGACGCTCGCGCCCGGTGACCTGATCTTCACCGGCACGCCGGCGGGCGTCGGCCCGGTGGCGCGTGGCGAGCGAATGGAAGGCACCTGCAGCGGCCTGGAGACGCTGCGCGTGCAGGTGCGCTGAGTGCGCGCCGGGCGCGCCCGGCGTCTCAGATTCGCTCGAGCAGCAGCGCGATGCCCTGGCCCACACCAATGCACATCGTGCACAGCGCGCGCTTGCCGCCGGTCGCCTCGAGCTGGCTGACCGCCGTGGCCACCAGGCGCGCTCCGCTCGCTCCGAGCGGGTGGCCGAGGGCGATGGCGCCGCCATTGGGGTTGACGTGCTCGGCATCATCCGGCAGTCCGAGCTCGCGCAGGACCGCGAGGGACTGCGCGGCAAACGCCTCGTTGAGTTCGATGACATCGATCGAGCCGAGGGCGATGCCGGTGCGCTCCAGGAGTTTGCGCGTGGCGGGCGCCGGTCCGATACCCATGATGCGCGGCGGCACGCCGGTCACCGCGCTGCCGATCACCCGCGCGCGCGGGGTCAGGCCGTAGCGCACCGCGGCGGACTCGCTCGCGAGCAACACGGCAGCGGCGCCATCGTTGATACCCGAGGAGTTGCCCGCGGTCACCGAGCCATCGGGCCGCACGACGCCCTTGAGCCGGCCGAGGCTCTCGAGGGAGGTGTCCGGACGCGGATGCTCGTCGGCCTCCACCCGCAGCGGGGGCTGCTTCGAGCGCGCCACAGTGACCGGCACGATTTCCTTCGCGAAGAACCCACGCGTCTGCGCGCGGGCGTAGCGCTGTTGGCTGCGCAGGGCGAACGCATCCTGGTCGGCCCGCGAGATGCCACGTTCCGCGACGAGGTTCTCGGCGGTCTGCGCCATGGATTCGACGCCGAAGCGGCTCTGGATGAGCGGGTTGACGAAGCGCCAGCCGAGGGTGGTGTCCTCGAGCTTGCTCGCGCGCTCGAAGGCGTGCTCGGCCTTGCCCAGCACGAATGGGGCCCGCGTCATGCTCTCCACGCCGCCGGCGATCATCAGCTGCGTCTGGCCCGAGGCGATGGCGCGCGCGGCGCTCGCCACGGCATCGAGGCTCGAGCCGCACAGGCGGTTGAGCGTCGCGGCGGGCACGGCCTCGGGCAGACCCGAGAGCAGCACCGCCATGCGTGCGACGTTACGGTTGTCTTCGCCCGCCTGATTGGCGCAACCGAGCACCACGTCATCGAGCTGCGACCAGTCGATGGCCGGGTGGCGCTCCATCAGGGCGCGCAGCGGGAGGGCCGCCAGATCATCGGCGCGCACCGCCCCCAGCGACCCGCCGTAGCGGCCAAACGGCGTACGGACCGCCTCGCAGATCAATGCCTCGGTCATCACTTTCATCCAAGTGGTTGAAAAACAAGGAGCGCAACAGTACTGCATCCGGCGGGCTTTCGCCACGGCGCACCCTGCGGTTTCCCGGGGGCATCGGTGCGCATCCGCTGCCGATACAATGCCTCGCATCGCGGTGACCGGGCGGACCGATGACGACATTCAAAGCCTTACGCATTCACCAGAGCCCGCTCGGCCCGAGCGCATCGCTGGAGTCGATGACGCTCGAGCCGCCCGGGCCCGGTGAGGTGCAGGTCCGGGTCGCGTACTCCGGGCTCAATTACAAGGATGCCCTCGCCATCACCGGCCGCGGCGCGATCATGCGCAGCTTTCCCCGCGTCGCGGGCATCGATCTGTCCGGTGTGGTCGAGGCCAGCGCGGATCCGGCCTTCCGGCCGGGCGAGCGCGTGCTTGCCACCGGGGCGGGGCTCGGGGAATGGCTCGATGGCGGACTCGCCGAGTTCGCTCGGGTGCCGGCCGATGCCCTGGTGCCGCTGCCGCAGGGGCTGAGCCTGTTCGAGGCCATGGCGCTTGGCACAGCGGGATTCACCGCCGCACTCGCACTGAGGCGCATGCTGGAGAATCACCAGGCGCCAGCGCTCGGACCGGTGGTGGTGACGGGCGCCTCCGGCGGGGTGGGCAGCATCGCGCTGATGCTGCTGCACCAGGGCGGATTTCAGACCGCCGCGCTCACCGGCAAGCCGGAGGCGACCCCGCAGCTGCGCGAGCTCGGCGCCGACGAGGTGATCGATCGTGGCCAGCTCGATCTCGGCGCCAAGCCGCTCGAGAAGGCCGTCTGGGGCGGGGCGATCGACAACCTCGGCGGCGAAGTGCTGACCTATCTGACGCGCACGGTCAGGCCATGGGGCAACATCGCCTGCATCGGTCTTGCTCAGTCCGCCGCACTGAACACCACGGTCATGCCGCTGATCCTGCGCGGGGTGAGTCTGCTTGGGATCCACTCCGTACAGGTGCCGCGAGCGTGGCGTTTGGCGCTGTGGCAGCAGCTGGCCGGACCGTGGCGGCCAGCAGGCATCGAGCAGCGCATCGTGCGTGCAGTGATCGGCCTGGAGCAGGTGCCGCAGGCGGCCCGCGAGCTGATCGCGGGTCAGGCGCGGGGCCGCTATGTCGTGCGACTGGGTGGGGATTTGTAACCGGGGTGCGCCGCGGCGCACACGAGGATGAGCAATGAAACGAGAAGCTGAAGTGGGTGCATTGCGCCAGGTTGGCGCGGCCGATCCGGAGCGGCGCAACTCGCCCTGGCAGAGCGACCCGGAGCAGTCATATGAGCTGCTGCGCGAGCAGGTCGGGGACGAAGTCGATTGCTGCTACTTCAATGACGAGCGCTTCGCCGACGGCGCCGAAGTGGTGAGCGGCGCGGTGCGCTTGAAGTGCGAGCGCGGCATCTGGGTCGAGATCGCCGAGCGGCAGGTCTGAACGGGCGCGGCGATCATCTCGCGCCTCGGCGCGCCGCTCGCTATGCTTGTCCGCTCGGCGCCGCGCAGCGGCGCGTGCGGCAAGCGGATCAGACGGTGCAAGTGAGCGGCGTGGAAGCGGTGCAATTCCTGCGGGGCGGGCGGTACGGATTCGAGACGGCGCCGGCCCGGTGCCGCGCGGCCGCGGCTCGCTGAGCGCAGCCGATGAGTTCCACGGAACGGGCCGCGACGGGGAGTCCTCGGGGGGAGAAGCTCAACACGCGGGCGGCGAGCGTCGTGGCGGTCGCGGTGCTCTGCAGCCGAGTGCTCGGCCTGATCCGCGACCAGGTGTTCCTCGCGCTGTTCGGCGGCGGCGCGGTGATGGACGCATTCGCCATCGCGTTTCGCATCCCAAACCTGTTGCGCGACCTGTTCGCCGAGGGCGCGCTGTCGGTGGCGTTCGTCACCACCTTCAGCAAGACCATCGTGCTCGAAGGGGAGGAGGCTGCCTGGGCGCTGGCCAACAAGGTGGTGACGCTCGCGACGGTCGTGCTGAGTGCGCTGGTGCTCCTTGGCATCGTGTGCGCGCCGTGGATCGTGCACGTGGTCGGCTGGGGGTTCCACGGCAGCAAGGCCGTTCTCACGGTCGAACTGACGCGCATCATGTTCCCCTTCATCGTGATGGTCTCGCTCGCGGCGCTGGTCATGGGCATGCTCAATGCGCGCAACGTGTTCGGCATGCCGGCCATGGCCTCGAGCTTCTTCAATCTCGGCTCGATCATCGCCGGGGCGGGGGTGGGCTGGTGGATCGACCCGCACTTCGGGCCGCGCGCGGCGATCGGTCTGGCCATCGGCACGCTGGTCGGCGGGGCACTGCAGCTCGGCGTGCAGCTGCCGGCGCTGCGCCGGCTCGGCCACCGGTTCCGGCCTGATTTTCATTGGCGCGACAAGGGTGTCAGGACCATCCTGCAGCTGATGGGACCGTCGGTGATTGCGGCCAGCTCGACCCAGATCAACGTGCTGGTCAATGGCGCGTTCGCCTCGGATCTGGGCAACGGCCGGGTGATCTGGCTGCAGATCGCCTTTCGCCTGATCTACCTGCCGCTCGGGATCTTCGGCGTCACGCTCGGCACGGTGAGCCTGCCGCTACTGGCGCGCCTGGTGGCCGCCGGGGACCTGATTTCCTTCCGCCGCGAGCTCGCCCGCGGCATGCGTCTGGCGCTGCTGCTGACGATTCCCTCAAGCATCGGCCTGATCCTGCTCGCGAACCCGATCGTCTCGGTGCTCTTTCAGCATGGTCGCTTCACCGCCTACGATGTGGCCGAGACCGCCGCAGGACTGCGCTTCTATGCACTCGGCCTGTGCGGCTATGCGGCACTGAAGATTCTGGTCAACGCCTTTTATGCCATCGACCGGCGCAAGACCCCCATGGTCGTGACTTTCGTGGCGGTCGGCCTGAATCTGCTGCTGAACTGGATCTTCACCGTGCACCTGCGCTGGGGGCACCGGGGACTCGCGTTTTCCACCGCCTGTGTCGCGACCAGCAACTTCCTCATCCTCTACGCGCTGATGCGCCGCCATCTCGGTCGGCTCGAGTCGCGCGCGCTCGGCGGTATGCTGGTGCGCCTGACGCTCGCCTGCGCGGTGCTCGCGGCAGTGTGCTGGAGCGGACAGCACTGGCTGATGGCCGGCTGGGCGCAGCAGCGCTTCTGGCCAAAACTCGCTGAGCTCTCGCTGGTCATCGTGACCGGGGCTGGCGCGTTCTTCGGGTGTGCGCTGCTGCTCGGCATCGGCGAGATGCGTGACATCGCTCAGGTTCTCAGACGCAAGCTGCGCGCGGCATAGTGTCCGCGCAGATCAGCACGATCGGGCGCCGGCGACGGCGCCGAAGGAGAAGGCGACATGAAGCATTATTTCTACCCCTTGGGCGCTCTGGTGCTGCTCGGGCTGTCGGGGCGCGCGCTCGCCCAGGGTTACACCGATCAGACCTTCGCGCCGCGCCAGCCCGTGCACTGGCACCTGCAAGTCGGCTACAGCCCGACGGTGGGCTCTACCTCGCAGTACTTCCAGGGCGGCTATACCTTTGGCGGTGGCTTGACCTGGCGGCCCTGGGCGGATGAGCCCTTCGGGCTGCGCGCGGACCTTGAGTACAGCCATTTCAGCGCGACCCGCAATCTCATCGCGCTCAACGAGCAGATCGACCAGACGCAGATCGACTACGGCTACGGCGAGGTCTACGGACTGAACGTCGACGGGCAGTACAAGGTGCATCTGACGCCGACGACGAGCGCATTTGCGCTCGCGGGCGTGGGCGTGGACCATCTGCACGTCGCCCTGACGCAGACCGTGGCGTTCGGCACCTATCTGTGCGACCCCTGGTTCGGCTACTGCAGCTTCGGACTGGTGCCCGGAGACGTGGTGGTGGCGAGCGGTGACACGACGCGCTTCTCCTGGAACGCCGGCGTCGGCATGGATTTCCTGCTGCGCAACGGTCAGACCTTCTTCGTCGAGGCACGCTACCAGCGCCTGGAAACGAGCCAGCCGGTGGAGTTCATCCCGATCACCGTGGGACTGCGCTTCTGAGCCCGTGCGGGAGGCGCCCCGGCCGGGGGCGCCGCGGCTCCCCGGGCCCGCCCGGCGCGGCAATGACGAGCCGGGCGGGGGGCGAAGCTGCTAAAATTCCTCTTTTTACGCGCCGGATGCGGACCGGGCACGAAGGGCTTCCATGGCACTGAAGATCATGATTCTCGGGGCGAACGGGTTCATCGGCAGCGCGCTGACGGGCGCGATTCTGCGCTCGCGTGACTGGGAGGTGTACGGCATCGACCTCTCGGACAACAAGCTCGGCGATCTGCCCAAGGACGATCGCTTCCACTTCGTCGAGGGTGACATCACCATCAATAAGGAGTGGGTCGAGTATCACGTCAAGAAGTGCGATGTGGTCGTGCCGCTGGTGGCGATTGCCAATCCGGCACAGTACGTGACCCATCCGCTGAAGGTCTTCGAGCTGGATTTCGAGGCGAACCTCGCCATCGTTCGCCACTGCGTCAAGTACGGCAAGCGCCTGGTGTTCCCCTCGACCTCAGAGCTCTACGGCATGTCCCCGGATGCGGTGCTCGATGAGGAGACCAGTCCCCTGGTGTACGGCCCGATCAACAAGCAGCGCTGGATCTACGCCGCCTCCAAGCAGTTGCTCGACCGGGTGATCTACGCCTATGGCGTGCGCGACAGCCTCGATTACACTCTGTTCCGCCCGTTCAACTTCATCGGTCCGAACCTCGATAACATCGAGGAGCCGAAAGAGGGCAGCTCGCGCGTGTTCACGCAGTTTCTCTCCAACGTGCTGTACCGCCGTCCGATCAAGCTGGTCGACGGAGGGCGCCAGAAGCGCTCCTTCACGTTCATCGATGACGCCATCGAGTGCCTGTTGACGATCCTGGAGAACCAGAACGGGCGGGCGACGCGGCGCATCTTCAACATCGGCAATCCGGACAACTGCGTGTCGATCCGCGAGCTCGCCGATCGCACCATCCGCATCGCGCAGGAGTTCCCGCAGCTGCGCGATGCGGCCAAGGACACCGAGATCGTCGAGGTGTCGGCCGGGGAGTACTACGGCAAGTACTACCAGGACATTCAGGTGCGCGTGCCGGCGATCGAGTCGGCCAGGCGCGATCTCGGCTGGCGCCCGAGCACTGACCTCGACACGGCGATCCGCCGGACGATCGACTTCTACGTCCGGCTCGGCAGCTTCAATGCCCTGAGCGCCTCGGCGAGCGGGCTCTGACCGGCGCGCCCGGGCTCGACGGGGTACGACCATGAGCGCAGCGCAGGGGCGCGCCGAGCGGTTGAGGTGGTGGGCGTGGGTGCTGCTGGCGGCGGTCTGGTTCGCGACGCTGCAGATCCGCCCGATGTTTGATCCGGACGAGGGCCGCTACGCGGAAATTCCGCGCGAGATGGTGGTCAGCCACGACTGGGTGACCCCCAGACTCGACGGGCTGAAATACTTCGAGAAGCCGGTGCTGCAGTACTGGGCCACCGCCACCGTCTACTCGGTCGTGGGGCTCAGCAACTGGTCCTCGCGCCTGTGGACGGTGGGTCTCGGTTTCGGCTGCCTGGCGCTGATCTACGCGTGGCTGGCGCGGCTGTACGAGCGGCGCTCGGCCATCGCCGCGGTGGCGCTGCTGGCGCTGAGTCCGTACTTCGGCATCATCGCGCACCTGGACCTGCTCGATGCCGGACTGACCTTCTGGCTCACCGCCATGGTGCTCGCCTTTACCCGGGCGCAGTGCGCCGAGATCGGCTCGGGCACCGAGCGCAACTGGATGCTCGTGTCCTGGGCGATGGCGGCGCTCGCGCTGCTCACCAAGGGGCTCGAGGTGTATGTGCTGGCGGGCATGGCCCTGGTCGGCTACACGGTTCTTGAGCGAGACGTCCGACCCTGGCGACGCCTGCACCTGGGGCTCGGCATTCCGCTGATGGCGCTGATCGGGGCTCCCTGGTTCGTCGCGGTCTCGCTGCGCAACCACACGTTCGCGGAGTATTTCTTCATCCACGAGCACTTCCAGCGCTTCCTCACCGATGAGGCGCGGCGCGTCGAGCCGTGGTGGTACTTCATAGCGCTTCTGGTGATCGGGGCGTTCGCCTGGCTCGTGCCGCTCGCGCGCGCTGCGCGCTCGGCGTGGCGGGACAGCGGACCGGTGGCGCATTTCAAGCCGCTGAAGTTTCTGCTGCTTTATGCGCTGCTGACGGTGATCTTCTTCTCCACCTCGGACTCGAAGCTCGCTACCTACATCCTGCCGGTCTTCCCGCCGATCGCGGCGCTCACCGGGGTGTACCTCGCGCGCCGGCCGGGCGCGCTGACCCGCTCGGCCTGGGCGGGCGCAGGTCTGGCGACGTTCGTCGCCGCGGGATTGCTGGTGTATTCCCAGCACCGTAACGGGTTCATTCCGCCGACGGCGATCGCCTGGGCCGCAGCCGCGGTGCTCGCCGCGCTCGCCGCGGCGGTGGTGTGCGCGCTCGGCGCGAAGCGGGCGGCGCCGAGCGAGGCACAGGCCGGCGGCGGCATTGCCCGTCCGCTCGTCGTCGCGCTGGCCTTCTCCTTCGTCTGGCAGGCGCTGCTCTGCCAGTACGCGGTGATCCCGCCGGCGCGCTCGGCTTATCAACTGGTGCAGACCATCCGCCCTGCGGTGCACCCGGACACGGCGCTCTACAGCGTGGGCCAGTACCGCCAGACCATCCCGCCGTACCTGGGCCGACTCGTGATCCTGGTCGGCTACCAGGGCGAGCTCGGCATGGGCCAGCGTCTGCAGCCGGGATGGATGACCGCGACGCCCGCGCAGTTCGTGCGCCGCTGGCAGGCGAGCCACGATGCCATCGCGTTCTTCGCCCCGGCGGTCTGGGCACGCTATCAACGCGAGGGTCTGCCGGGTCGCGTGATCGGCCGCGACAACTTCACGGTGGCGGTGAGCCGCTCATGAAATGGTCGGTCTTCGCGTTTCTCTGCGGCGGGGTGCTGCTGAACCTGGTGGCGCAGCTGGGACTGAAGGCCGCGACGGATGCCACCGGTCCGCTGTTCGGTACCGGGGTGGACGTCCCGAAGCGTCTGCTCGAGCTGCTCACCGTGCCGTGGCTGTGGGTCGCATTGACCTGCTACGGCCTCTCGGTGATCGTCTGGCTGGTCGGTCTCTCGCGTGCCCCGGTGAGCCAGGCCTATCCGATGCTCTCGCTCAACTACGTGCTCATGGTCGGGCTCGCATGGTGGCTGTTCAATGAGGTGCCCAATGTCGAGCGCGTGGTGGGTATCCTGGTGATCGTCGTGGGTGTCGTCCTGGTGTTCCGCTCCTAGCCTATGCAGCCATTCCTGCCCTTTACCCGTCCGAGTATCGACGAGCAGACCATCGCCGAGGTGGCCGAGGTGTTGCGCTCCGGCTGGCTCGCCAGCGGACCGAAGGTCCAGGCGTTCGAGGCGGCGCTGTCCGAGTACTGCGGCGCACGCCCGGTGCGCACCCAGACCTCGGCCACTGCGAGTCTCGAGCACGCACTGCTTGCCTGCGGCATCGGCGCCGGCGATGAGGTGATCGTGCCGGCGATGAGCTTCGTCGCCACCGCCAATGTCGTGGTGCGCGTCGGGGCGCGGCCGGTGTTCGTGGACGTGGACCTCTCGACCCGCAACATCGATCTCGATCAGGCCGAGGTGGCCCTGACGGCCCGCACGCGCGCCATCATGCCGGTGCACCTGTGCGGCATGCCGGTCGATCTGGACCGGCTCTATGCTCTCGCCGCGCACAAGCGGTTGCGGGTGATCGAGGATGCGGCCCAGGCGATGGGCTCGAGTTACCGCGGCCGGCGCATCGGCAGCTTCGGGGATCTGGTCTGCTTCAGCTTCCACCCGAACAAGAACATCACCTCCATCGAAGGTGGCGCGGTGGTGGGTGGCTCGCCGGAGGAGGTTCGCGAGCTCGAGCTGCACCGCTTCCATGGGCAGATGAAGACGGCGGCGGACGCGTTCGAGACCTATTTCGCCGGTGGCAAGGCCAATCTCACTGACGTCGCCGCGTGCGTCGGGCTCGGCCAGTTGCGCCAGCTCGAATCCTTCAATGCGCGCCGGCGCGAGCTCGCGATGCGCTACTTCCAGTTGTGGGGCGAGGATCCGCCGCTCGCGCTGCCGCCGCGCGGCGATGCGGGCCACAACTGGCACATGTTCGCCGCGCGGTTGCCGCTCGAGCGGCTGCGCATCAGCCGGCTGCAGTTCATCGAGGCGATGGCCGAGCGCGGCATCGGCATCGGCGTGCACTACCCGGCGATCCACCTGTTCAGCGCCTACCGCGCACTCGGCTATCGCGAGGGCCAGTTCCCGCATGCCGAGCGCATCGGCCGCGAGACGGTGACGCTGCCGCTGTTTCCGGCGATGCGCCTGGAGGATGTCGATCGGGTGGTCGGTGCCGTCAACGAAGTGCTGCGCGAGGCAACCCGGTGAGCGCCACGATTTCGGTCATCATTCCCGTCTACAACGAGGAGGCGGGACTCGGGGCGTTGTTCGAGCGGCTGTATCCGGCTCTCGATGCGCTCGGGCGCGGCTACGAGGTGGTGTTCGTTGATGACGGCAGCCGCGACCGCTCGGCCGCGCTGCTGCGCGAGCAGTTTGAGCGTCGCCCCGGGTGCACGCGCGTGGTGCTCCTGACGCGCAACGCCGGCCAGCACATGGCGATCCTCGCCGGCTTCGCGCACGCGCGCGGGGATTACATCATCACCCTCGATGCCGACCTGCAGAATCCGCCCGAGGAGATCGGCAAGCTAATCGCCGCCATGGACCAGGGGGCAGATTACGTGGGCACGGTGCGGGCGCGGCGTCACGATGTCTACTGGCGCAAGCTCGCCTCGCGGCTGATGAACCGCATGCGCGAGCGCACCACGCAGATCCGCATTACCGACCAGGGCTGCATGCTGCGGGGCTATCACCGCACCATCGTCGATGCGATCAATCGCTGCGTCGAGGTCAGCACCTTCGTGCCGGCGCTCGGCTACACCTTCGCGCGCCACCCGGTGGAGATCGAGGTGGCGCACGAGCTGCGCGCGGCCGGCCAGTCGAAGTACTCGTTCTACCGGCTGATCCGCCTGAACTTCGACCTGATGACCGGCTTCTCGGTCGCGCCGCTGCAGTTCTTCACCATGTTCGGCATCCTCATCGCGCTGATCTCGCTCGGCTTCGTGGTGGTACTGGCGCTGCGCCGCCTGTTCATCGGGCCGGAAGTGCAGGGCGTGTTCACGCTGTTCGGACTCGCCTTTTTCTTCATCGGCGTGCTGCTGGTGAGCGTCGGGGTGGTCGGCGAGTACGTCGGACGCATCTACGAGCAGGTGCGCCAGCGGCCGCGCTACACCATCGCGGCGATACTCGACGGTGGGCCGGGGATCGACAGCGGTGAGACCGGCGTGCGCCCGGCGGTGCTGCCGCTGCCCAAGCCGCACCCGGAACTCGATCACTCCGAAATGCTGCGCGCCGAGCACGATCCGGGCCCCTCGTCGTGAGCGCTCGCGCGCGAGCGCTCGTGTTCGCCTACCACGACGTCGGGGTGCGCTGCCTGAAGGCGCTGCTGTCCGGCGGTGTGGAGGTGCCGCTCGTGGTCACCGTTGCGGATGACCCGCGCGAGCGGCAGTGGTTCGCGAGCGTCGCGGCGACCGCGCGTGATTACGGACTGCCGCTCGCCATGCCCGATGATCCCAACACGGAGCAGTTCGCGGCCGAGCTCGCTGCCCTCGAGGCGGATTTTCTCTTCTCGTTTTACTACCGCGCCATGCTGGGCGCGCCGGTGCTCGCGAGCGCAGGGCGCGGCGCGCTCAATATGCACGGTTCGCTGCTGCCGAAGTACCGCGGCCGCGCGCCGGTCAACTGGGCGATCCTCAACGGGGAGCGCGAGAGCGGGGCGACGCTGCACTACATGGTTGCGCGCGCCGATGCCGGGGATATCGTCGATCAGCAGGCCGTGCCCATTCTCGCCGACGATGATGCGCGCGAGGTCTACGCCAAGGTCACCGCGGCAGCGGAAATGGTGCTGGTGCGCTCGCTGCCGGGGTTGCTCGCGGGCGATGGGCCGCGGCGCCCCCAGCCGCTCGTTGCGGGGCAGTACTTCGGGCGCCGCGGGCCCGAGGATGGACGCATCGACTGGCACTGGCCGGCGCGGCGCATCCACGACCTGGTGCGTGCGGTTGCCCCACCGTTTCCCGGGGCGTTCGGCGAGATCGGCGCGGAGCGCTGGTGGCTGCACCGCACCCGGGTCGCCGGGCACACGCTCGCACCGGGGCAGCCGCGACTGCTCGGCAGAGCAGGAGAATGTCAGATCGCCTGCGCCGACGGGTCGGTACTGCGGGTGCTCGAGGCGGCGAACGCCGCAGGTCCGCTCGATCTGAAGCACCTCGCCGGCGCGCTCGAGGCGCGGCCGGTGCCGCTCGGCTGAGCGGTTGAGGCGAAGAGCACTGCGCGGCCGATGAGCACCATTGCACTGAAAATAGACGTCGATACCTACCGCGGGACCCTCGACGGGGTGCCGCGCCTCGCTGCCGCGCTCGAGCGCAACGGGGCGCGGGCGACGTTTCTGTTCACGCTCGGGCCGGATCACACGGGTCGGGCGATCAAGCGGGTTTTCCGCCGCGGCTTTCTCGGCAAGGTGCGCCGTACCTCCGTCGTCAGTCACTATGGGATGCGCACGCTGCTCTACGGCGTCCTGCTGCCCGGGCCGCGCATCGGGCGGCGGTGTGAGAGTGTGCTGCGGCGGGTCGAGGCGCGTGGCTTCGAGGTGGGCGTGCACACCTGGGATCACGTCAAGTGGCAGGATGGGGTGGCGCGCGCGAACCGGGAGTGGACGCGCCGGCAGCTCGAGCGCGCGCGCGATGAGTTCATACGGGTGTTCGGCCGGGCGCCGACGGCGCACGGCGCGGCCGGCTGGCAGATGAACCGTTACGTGCCGCAGCTGCAGGCCGAGTGCGGCTTTCGCTACGCATCGGACACGCGTGGCCGCGCGCCGTTCGTGCCGCTCGTGCAGGGACAGGAAATCCCGGTGCCGCAGCTGCCGACGACGCTGCCGACGCTCGATGAGCTGATCGGCCGGGAGGATCTCGCCGAGGCCGATCCGATCGAGCACCTCCTGCGCGTAAGTGACGGACCAGGCGATCACGTTTTCACGTTGCACGCGGAGCTCGAGGGCGGGGCGTACCTCGCGGGCTTCGAGCGGCTGCTCGCCGCCTGGCGGCAGCGTGGGGCGCGGCTGACAGATCTGGCCTCGTACGCCGCGACGCTCGAGACGGCGCGTCTGCCGCGCTGTTCGATCGACACCGGTAGTGTGCCCGGGCGTTCCGGCACACTGGCGGTGCAAGGGAAGGAGGGGACATGAACGATCTGCCGACGACCATGAACGCCATCGAGATCACCGCTCCGGGCGAGCCTCAGGCGCTGCGCCTCACCCGCCGCCCGGTGCCCGCGCCCGGCCCACGCGATGTGCTGATCCGTGTGAGCGCCGCCGGGGTGAACCGTCCGGATGTGTTGCAGCGCAAGGGGCTCTATCCGCCGCCGCCGGGCGTGACCGACATCCCGGGGCTCGAGATCGCCGGGGAGGTCGTGCAGGTCGGCGGCCAGGTGAGTGAGTGCTCGGCCGGGGATCGGGTCTGCGCGCTGGTGGCTGGCGGCGGGTATGCCGAATACGCGCTCGCGCCGGCGGTGCAGTGCCTGCCGATCCCCCGCGGCCTGACGCTGGAGGAGGCCGCGGGGCTGCCCGAGACGGTCTTCACCGTGTACTACAACGTCTGGGAACGCTCAGGGCTGAAGGCCGGAGAATGGCTGCTCGTGCATGGCGGCTCGAGCGGGATCGGCACGACCGCCATCGTGCTCGCCAAGGCCTTCGGCGCCCGTGTGATCGCCACCGCCGGCAGTGCCGAGAAATGCGCCGCGTGCCGCAGTCTCGGCGCCGAGCTCGCCATCGACTACAAGCGCGAGGACTTCGTGGCCGCGACGCTCGCAGCGACCGCGGGGCGCGGCGCTGATGTCATTCTCGACATGGTCGGTGGGCAATACGTGGCGCGCGACATGGCCGCCGCCGCGCTCGAGGGGCGTATCGCGGTGATCGCCACCCAGGGCGGGCGCAGTGCCGAGATCGACCTGACACAATTGATGACCAAACGACTGATGATTGGAGGTTCTTCGCTGCGCCCGCAGACGGTCGAGCGCAAGGGCGAACTCGCCGCGGCGCTGCGCGAGCGGATCTGGCCGCTGATCGAGTCGCATGGGCTGCATCTGCCCATCCACGCGAGGTTTCCGCTCGCCGAGGCCGCTCAGGCACACGCCCTGATGGAGTCCGGCCGCCACATCGGCAAGATCCTGCTCCTCACCTGAGCGCGGCGCCGGCCGGCCCGCACCGCCGTTCGGGCCGCCTCGCAAGAAAGGCGCACTGTCTCACACCCCGGGCATCCTGACCGGAGCACCCTATGCGGACCGGAACGCTCCGGGCCCCGGTGCTCTGCCGCGGGAGGGAGGGGGCGCGGCCCGCACTGCGGACTTTGCCGAGGTGTGATGTTCAGCTCACGCACAGGGTTTGGGGGACTCGCGGCGGCGCTCGTGACGCTCAGTGCGATGGCCGGCATGCCTGGTTCGGGCGCGCCGGTGGATCTTTCGATCTGGAGCCTGGCCCGGACGCCGCTGCAGCATCTGCAGGCTCGGGACTACGCGACGCTGCAGCGCCAGTTCGCGCGTGATCAGCGACTGTACGAGGCCGGGGCGATGACGGATCGACAGCTGTATGTTGATTTTCGCGCGCTGTACTCCAACTCGCACCGCACCACGAGTCGCCTCGAGGATTGGGTACGCGCCTTCCCCCGATCGTACGTCGCACGGGTCGCCCTCGGCGCGAACCTGTTTCAGCGGGCCTGGCGGACTCGCGCCGATGCACCCCGCGGACCGCTCTCGCCGGCCAAGCGGCGGGCGATTCACTACGACCTGCAGCGTGCGCAGACGGTGCTCGTGCGTTCGCTGCGGATGTCGCCCCGGCCCTATCTCAGCGCGCTGTACCTGCTCGATGGGGCAATCCTCGCGGGCACGCGCGCCGAGCGTCGGCACTGGCTGCGGGTCGGGGAGAGAATCGATCCATCGAACGCGCTGGTGCGCCAGCGGTATTTCTTCAGCCTGCAGCCGAGCTGGGGTGGCTCCTACCGGCAGATGCGGCGCTTCCTGCGGCGCTGCGCCGGGCAGCAAACCAGCCGCACGGCGCTCATCGGCATGCAACGGCTGTTGCATGCCGACCTCGCCGCCGATGCCATGCGTACGCACGACAGCCGGGGCATGCTGCACGAGTGGGGCAGGGTGCTGGCGCTCGATCGGCAGGTCGGCGTCGCTCCCTCGACCGAGGCGCTGATGGGCTACACGCGCGGGGCATGGGACCTCGGCCTGCGCTCCAAGGCGAACTGGGGGTTGAGACAACTCTCGCACCGATCGATCAACGAGGCCTCGACGCTGGCCCAGGTCGGATGGATGTACGCGAAGGAAAATCACGATCGGCGGGCCTGGCCGTATCTGGTCCGCGCCGCGCATGAGCACGATGCCTGGGCGCAGTTCACCGTCGGGGACACGATTCGACTCGGTTGTCCGCAGCTGCACCTCGCGCCGAATCCCGCCCGTGGCCTGGTGTGGATCGAGCGCTCCGCACGGCACTGCTTCGGCAGTGCGTTGAGGTTCCTCGCGGCAAACCACCGGCGCGCGCCGCGCGTCTGCACGCGAGCCCAGGGCGTACCGGGGCACGGCTGAGTGTCGCTGGCGGACGGCTCGCAGCGGTTCAGCGAACCGGCAGCACGGTCGAGCGCGTCACGGTGCGCATTGCGAAGCTCGACTGCACGCGCACCACGCTCGGCAGGCGGGTCAGGTGCTGGCTGTGGATGCGCTCGAAATCATCCAGATCCGCCACCACCAGGCGCAGCAGATAGTCGTGCTCGCCGGTCATCAGGTAGCACTCCATCACCTGCGGGATCCGGCGCACCGCCGCCTCGAAGGCCTCGAGCCCCGACTGGCTCTGCCGGTCGAGCGTGATGCTGACGAACACGTTGACCGGGTAGCCGGCCTTGTGCGGATCGATCAGCGCCGTGTAGCCCTCCACCAGGCCGGATTCCTCGAGTGCCTTCACGCGGCGCAGGCAGGCCGACTCGGACAGATTGACCTCGCTGGCGAGGCGGGCGTTGGTGATGCGGGCGTCCTGCTGCAGGCGGCGCAGGATGGCGTGATCGTAGCGGTCGAGCTCCATATGCGAAATATTCTGCCATTAAAATCAATTCTCAGGACAGAATCTGCGGTCGAGGCGCCCGAAGCAGTCGATTTCGCAAGCTCCTGTCAGCGCCGCTCCGTAAGCTGCTGATCCATCGAGTCCAGGGGGAGATCATCATGCGTATCGGCGTTCCGCGCGAAATCAAGGTTCACGAGTATCGGGTCGGGTTGGTGCCGGCAGGGGTGCGCGAGCTCACCGCTGCGGGTCATGAGGTGCTGATCGAGACTGCGGCCGGTGAGGGCATCGGCATTCCCGACGCCGATTACCGGGCAGTCGGCGCCCGCATCGTCGCGAGCGCCGCGGAGGTGTTCGCGAACGCAGAGCTCGTGGTCAAGGTCAAAGAGCCGCAGCCCGGCGAGTGCGCCATGCTGCGCCCCGGTCAGGTGCTGTTCACCTATCTGCACCTGGCGCCCGATCCGGCCCAGGCGCGCGCGCTGATGGCCTCCGGCGCCACCGCCATCGCGTATGAGACCGTGACCCGGCGCGGGACGCTGCCGCTGCTGACCCCGATGAGCGAGGTGGCCGGGCGGATGTCGGTGCACGTCGGGGCCGGCTGCCTGCAGAAGGCCAACGGCGGGCGCGGCGTGCTGCTCGGCGGGGTGCCGGGCGTGCTGCCGGGCAAGGTGGTCATTCTCGGCGGCGGAGTGGCCGGCACGCACGCGGCGCAGATGGCCGTCGGCCTGCATGCCGACGTCACGGTCGTGGACCGCTCGATCGAGCGGCTGCGCGAGCTGTCGGATCAGTTCGGTGCGGCGCTGCGCACCGAGTATTCCACCGCGGCGGCCATCGAGCGGCTGGTGCGCGAGGCCGATCTGGTGATCGGCGCGGTGCTGATCACCGGTGCGGCGGCCCCGAAGCTCGTCACCCGCTCGATGCTCTCGAGCATGCAGAGCGGATCGGTGCTGGTCGACATCGCCATCGACCAGGGTGGCTGCTTCGAGACCAGCCGCCCGACCACGCACGCCGAGCCGACCTTCGTCGTCGATGGCATCGTGCATTACTGTGTTGCCAACATGCCGGGCGCGGTGGCCCGCACCTCCACGTTCGCGCTCACGAACGCCACGCTGCCCTACGTGCGCCAGCTGGCCGATCTGGGCTGGCAGGAGGCGCTGCGCCAGGACCCGGGGTTTGCAGCGGGACTCAATGTGCACGCCGGCGCGATCACCCATGCGGCGGTGGCGCACTCGCTCAACCTGCCCCTCGCGCCGTCCCCGCTGAAGGCCGGTTAAACGCGTGTAACGACTGGCGCGGTGCGGGCGGCTGCCGGTAGGCTAGCCGCTCGCGCCGCATGCGACGGCGCGGCGGCGCGCCCCGGCGCCCGTTCACTTAAGCCAGGAGATCTCACGATGCGCACGATCCGCTGGATTCTGCCGCTTGCGCTGCTCGCCGCCTCGCTCGGCACGGCCGTCGCCAAGCCCGTTACCTACGTCTGCGACCCGGCCCACACGCACCCGAGTTTCTCCACCGATCACATGGGTGGCCTGTCGGTGTGGCGCGGCGTCTTCACCCAGACGAGCTGCACCATCGTTCTTGACCGCGAGGCACACACCGGCACGGTCCATGTGACGGTCGACACCGCCTCGGACGATTTCGGCCAGGCACAGCTCGACAAGGATGCCCGCGGAGCGCAATTGCTCGACGTCGCGCAATATCCGACCGCGACCTATGTCGGACGCCTCGCGGATTTCCAGCACGGCTCCCCGACGCGCGTGCTCGGCAAGTTCACGCTGCACGGGGTCACCCGTCCGCTGACGCTGATCATCCGGCACTTCGAGTGCAAGGAAGTCGCCATGATGCACCAGTACCGGTGCGGGGCGGATGCCTTCGCCGAGTTCAACCGAGCCGACTATGGCATCTCCTTCGGGCGCGCCATGGGCTTTCAGATGTGGGTGCGCCTGCACATCCAGGTCGAGGCGGTTCGCCAGGGCTGAGCCGCGCCAGCGCCGCTCCGGGGCAGCGGGGGCGCGCTTGCGCGCCGGCGCGTGTGAGAACCTAATCACATAGCTCGAAAGTCTCAGCGCACCGGTGGCCGGGGCCAGTGCGCGGGGCGGCGCTTTGTGTAGACTTGGGGGCTGGATTTCCACCGGATCGATGCCGTGCCCCTGATGACAGACTCAGCGTTGCTCGAGGCATTGCTGCCCGTGGCGGTGGCCGCGGGACGCGAGGCGTACGCGGTGTATCTGCGTGGCTGCCCCGTCGAGCACAAGGCCGATCGAACGCCGGTCACGGAAGCCGATCATGCCGCCGAGGCGGTGATCCTGGCGCATCTGGCGCGCATCGCCCCGGACGTTCCGGTGGCCGCCGAGGAGTCCTGCGCGGCCGGGCGCATTCCGGTGGTCGGTGATGTGTTCTTCCTGGTCGACCCGCTCGATGGCACCAAGGAGTTCATCGCGCGCCGCGGCGATTTCACGGTCAACATTGCGCTGATCCGTGCCGGGCAGCCGGTGCTCGGCGTGGTGTACGCGCCGGTGACCGGCATGCTCTACGCCGGCGAGGTGGCAGCCGGGCGGGCGTTCCGCTGCGCACAGCCGCCCGACGGCGCAGCGCCCGGAGCGCGCGAGCCGCTGCACGTGCGCCCGGCACCGCCGGCCGGATTGATCGCGGTGGTTTCCCGGTCCCACGCCACCCCGGAGACCGAGCAGTATCTGCTGGGCTACCCGGTGAGCGAGCGCGTCTCGGTGGGCTCGTCGCTGAAGTTCTGCCTGGTGGCAAGCGGAGCGGCCGACCTGTATCCGCGGCTCGGGCCGACCATGGAGTGGGACACCGCCGCCGGGCACGCGGTGCTGGTCGCCGCTGGCGGCCAGGTGCTCGCCCCAGACGGCCGCCCGCTGCGCTACGGCAAGCCAGACTTCCGCAACAGCTTCTTCGTGGCCGCCGGCGCCTTTCCGCTGACGCCGCTTGCGGCCTGAGTCGACGCGCATGACAGATCACAAACCAACCTGTTCGCCTCTCCCGCCGCACCTGCGTCAGCTCGAGTCCGAGTCGATCGGCATCATCCGCGAGGTCGCCGCGGAGTTCCGCAATCCGGTGATGCTCTACTCCATCGGCAAGGACTCCGGCGTCATGCTGCACCTGGCGCTGAAGGCGTTCTATCCGGCGAAGCCGCCGTTTCCGCTGTTGCACATCGATACCCGCTGGAAATTCCGCGCCATGATCGAGCACCGCGACCGCATCGCCGAGCGTTACGGAGTGCGGCTGCTGGTGCACACCAATCCCGACGGCCTCGCGCGCGGCATCAATCCGATCAGTTCCGGCTCGCAACTGCACACGCAGGTGATGAAGACCGAGGCGCTGAAGCAGGCGCTCGACCAGTGGCAGTTCGACGCCGCCTTCGGCGGGGCACGGCGCGATGAGGAGAAGAGCCGCGCCAAGGAGCGCATCTTCTCGTTCCGCTCCGCCGGGCACGTCTGGGACCCGCGCAACCAGCGTCCCGAGCTGTGGAACCTCTACAACACCCGCATCAACCAGGGTGAGACCATCCGGGTCTTTCCGCTTTCGAACTGGACGGAACTCGATATCTGGCAGTACACGCGCGCCGAGGACATCCCGGTGGTGCCGCTGTATTTCGCCGCGGCCCGGCCGGTGCTCGAGCGCGACGGACAGCTGATCATGCGCGACGATGAGCGCATGCCACTTAAGCCCGGGGAGCGCGAACAGGTGCGCATGGTGCGCTTCCGTTCCCTCGGCTGCTATCCGCTCTCGGCCGCGATCGAGAGCCGCGCCGAGACGCTCGATGACATCATCGCGGAGATGCTGGCGACGCGCACCTCGGAGCGATCCGGTCGGTTGATCGACAGCGACGAGGCAGCCTCGATGGAGAAGAAGAAACGTGACGGCTATTTCTGACACCGGTGCGGCCGAGCGCAACGGGCTGCTGCGCTTTCTCACCTGCGGTTCGGTCGATGACGGCAAGTCGACCCTGATCGGGCGGCTGCTCTACGACACGCAGCTCGTCCTCGAGGATCAGCTTGCGGCGCTCGAGCGCGACAGTCGCAAGCACGGCACCACCGGGGAGGATCTCGACCTGGCGCTGCTCGTCGACGGTCTGCAGGCCGAGCGCGAGCAGGGCATCACGATCGACGTGGCTTATCGGTTCTTCGCCACGCCGCGCCGCTCGTTCATTGTCGCCGACACCCCGGGGCACGAGCAATACACGCGCAACATGGCCACCGGGGCCTCCAACAGCCAGGCGGCGGTGATCCTGGTCGATGCGCGCAAGGGTGTGCTCACCCAGACGCGCCGGCACAGTTACATCTGCGCGCTGCTTGGCATCAAGCATGTCGTGCTCGCGGTCAACAAGATCGATCTGGTGGAATTCTCCGGCGAGCGCTTTCATCAGATCGTCGCCGACTATCTCGGCTTTGCCGCGCCGCTGAAGTTCAGCTCCGTCGCGAGCATTCCGCTCTCGGCGCGCTTCGGGGACAACGTGATCCGCCGCTCCGAGCACATGGGCTGGTACGACGGCCCGACGCTGATCGAGCAACTCGAGTCGCTCGAGGCCGGCGAGGAGCTCCAGGGCAAGCCGCTGCGCTTCCCGGTGCAGTGGGTCAACCGGCCGAACCTGGATTTCCGCGGCTTCGCCGGTACGGTGGCCTCCGGAGTGGTCCGCCCGGGCGATCGGGTGGTGGTGGCGGCCTCGGGGCGCGAGAGCGCCGTGCAGCGCATCGTCACGGCCGACGGTGACCTGCCCGAGGCGCGCGCGGGCGATGCGGTCACACTGACGCTGCGCGACGAGGTGGACGTGGCGCGGGGCGACGTGCTGGCGCACGCGGACGCGCGCCCCGAGGTGGTCGACCAGTTCGCCGCCGAGGTGCTGTGGATGATCGAGGAGCCGATGCTCCCGGGCCGCTCCTACCTGATGCGCATCGGCACCCGCTACGTGCCGGCCCGGGTGACGAGCCTGAAGCACAAGACGGACGTCAACACTCTGGAGCACATCGCGGCCAAGACCCTGGGACTGAATGAGATCGGCCTGTGCAATCTGTCCACCGCGAGCCCGGTCGTGCTGGACCCGTACACCGAGAACCGCGCCACGGGCGCATTCGTGCTCATCGACCGATTCACCAATGCCACGGCCGGGGCGGGCATGATCCGCTTCGGGCTGCGCCGGGCCACCAACATCCACCGTCAGGCGCTGCTCATCGACAAGGCCGCGCGCACGCGCCTGAACGGCCATCGCCCGGCGGTGCTGTGGTTCACGGGCCTGTCCGGTTCGGGCAAGAGCACCGTCGCCAACATCGTCGAGCGCGAGCTGCACGCGCTCGGGGTGCACACGTACATGCTCGATGGCGACAACGTGCGCCACGGCCTGAACCGCGACCTGGGTTTCACGGATGCCGACCGGGTCGAGAACATCCGTCGCGTCGGGGAGGTGGCGAGGTTGTTCGTCGATTCGGGTGCGATCGTGCTGTGCTCGTTCATCTCCCCGTTCCGCGCCGAGCGGCGCATGGTGCGCGAGCTGCTCGAGGCGGGCGAGTTCATCGAGGTCTTCCTCGACACGCCGCTCGATGAGTGCAAGCGGCGCGATCCGAAGGGTCTTTACGCGCGCGCGCTCGAGGGCAAGATCAAGAACTTCACGGGCATCGATTCGCCCTACGAGCCGCCCGAGCACGCCGAGGTCGTCCTGACACCCAGTCCACTCGGTCCCCAGGAGGAGGCGCAGCGCGTGCTCGAAGCGCTGCGCGAGCGGCAAATCATCGCCTGAGCGCCGCTCGAGTGTTGGTGGGCGCGGTGCGGTGGCCTCGATAAGGCGGCTGCGGCGCGCTACCATGGCGCGATCTTCCGAGGGGGATGCTGTGCCGATCCATTACCGAAGCGACGGCGATGTCGCGGTGCTCCAGATCGAGCATCCGCCGGTCAACGCGCTCAGCCTCGAGGTGCGCCGCGGGCTGATCGAGGCGCTGGCGCGTGCGGCAAGCGATCCGGCGATCCGCGCAGCGGTGATCATCGGGGCGGGCGGGAGCTTCCCGGCGGGCGCGGACATCCGCGAGATCGCCTCGGGGGCGGCGCTCACACCGCCGATCCTGCTCGATGTGATCGGGCGCCTGGAGACATTCGAGAAGCCACTGGTCGCAGCGATCGAGGGGGTGGCGCTCGGCGGAGGCTTTGAGCTCGCGCTTGCCTGTCATGCGCGCATCGCCGCGCCGGGAGCCCGCGTTGGTCTGCCGGAGGTCAAACTCGGACTGATCCCCGGTGCCGGCGGCACGCAGCGCTTCACTCGGCTCGCCGGGCCGCAGGCCGCGCTGGAGGCCATCACCTCCGGGGAACATCTGCCGGCGGCCCGCGCACTCGCGCTCGGCGTGCTCGATGCGATCGCCGCCGAGCCGCTGGCGCAGGCGATCATCTGGGCACGCCGACTGGCCGACGAGGGGGCTGTGCCGCGTGCGAGCGAGCGGGAGGAGCGGACTGCCGGCGTCGACCCCGGTTTGTTCAGCGCCTGGCGCGAGGCCCATGCGCGCAAGTACCGCGGTCAGCTCGCGCCGGGACGGATCGTCGATGCGATCGAGGCCGCCTGCACGCGACCGCGCGAGGAGGCGTTCGGACTGGAGCGTCAGTATTTCCTCGAATGTCGCGACAGTCCACAACGCAAGGCGCTGATGCACCTGTTTCACGCCGAGCGCGAGGCGCGCAAGATTCCGGGCGTCGGGCCCGATGTCGAGCCCGCGCCCATCCGGCGCGCCGCGGTGCTGGGCGCCGGAACCATGGGGGCGGGTATCGCGGTGTGCTTCGCCAATGCGGCCATCCCGGTCACGCTGCTCGATGCGACCGAGGCGGCGCTCGAGCGCGGCTTGAGCCGCATCCGCGAGCTGTACCGCGAGAGCGTCGAGCGGGGGCGGCTCAGCGCGCAACAGGCCGAGGCGGCCCTCGGGCTGATCCGCGGGGCGACCGGCGATGCGCCGCTCGGCGAGGTCGATATCGCCATCGAGGCGGTGTTCGAGGATCCGGCGCTGAAGCGCGAGGTGTTCGAGCGGCTCGATCGGAACACGCCGCCGCACGCCATCCTCGCCAGCAACACCTCGACCCTCGACATCGACCGGCTGGCCGCCGCCACCGGTCGGCCGCAGCAGGTCGTCGGCACGCATTTTTTCAGTCCGGCGCACGTGATGAAGCTGATGGAGAACGTGCGCGGCACGGCGAGCTCCCCGCAGACGCTCGCCACCGTGATGGCCCTGGCCAAGCGGCTCGGCAAGATCCCGGTGCTCGCCGGCAACTGCGACGGATTCATCGGCAACCGCATGCTGCAGTACTACGGGGCGGAGGCGGAGCGATTGCTGGAGGAGGGCGCGACGCCCGAGCAGGTCGACGCGGTGATCGAGTCGTTCGGCTTCGCCATGGGGCCACTGGCGATGCGCGATCTGTCGGGCAACGATGTGGGCTGGGCGATCCGTCGTAATCGCATCCTGCCCCCCGATGAGCGCTGGTCGCCGATCCTCGAGCGCATGGCCGCCGAGGGACGCCTGGGGCGTAAGAGCGGCCAGGGTTTCTACCGGTACGAAGGCGGCCGGCGGCGGCACAATCCCGAGGCGCTCGCGCTGATTGAGTCGGTCTCGCGCGAACTCGGGATCGAGCGGCGCGCCATCAGCGATGCGGAGATCCTCACCCGTCTGCTGCATCCGCTGGTCAACGAGGGTGCGAAGATCCTCGCCGAGGGCATCGCCAGCCGGCCGGGTGACATCGACGTGGTGTACGTCCATGGCTACGGCTTCCCTGCCTACAAGGGAGGGCCGATGTACTGGGCTGAGCAGGACGGGCTCGAGAAGGTCATCGCGACCCTCGAGCGGCTGGCGCCGAGCCATGGTCAGCGCTGGCAGCCCGCCGCGCGTCTGCTCGAGGCGGCGCGGCGGGGTGGCTGGGACGCTGAGGCAAACGCTCAGCCGGCTTGACCTCGATATGAAATAAATGTACGTTTAAAACGTATGTTTGAGCTATGGAATCGGTGAAGTCAATCCCGCCCTCCGCCGACGAATCGACCCTCGAGCCGAAGTACTCCGACACCGCCACGCGGATCCTCGATGCGGCCGAGCGGCTGTTCGTCGAGTTCGGGCTGGAGGCGACCTCGTTGCGCCAGATCACGCAGCAGGCGGCCGTCAACCTGGCCGCGGTGAACTACCATTTCCGCTCCAAGGACGCCTTGTTCGATGCGGTGTTCGCGCGCCGCTTCGCCCCGTGGGCGCGTGATTGCCTGCACGAGCTCGATGCGCTCGAGGCGCGCTCGAGCGCGGGGCACGGGACGATCGACGTCGAGTCGGTGGTGATGTGCTACGTGCGTCCGGCGTTCGCGCTCTCGAAGGATCCCTCGCGCGGTGGAGCGCTGTTCGTGCGCCTGTTCTCGCGCGTGCTGGTGGAGAACCACCGGCAGCTGCGCGAACGGCTCTCGCACGACTGGGGTCACCTCGTGGCCCGCTATACCGCCGCGCTCGGACGCGCACTGCCGCGACTCTCGAGCGAGGAGGTGGCCTGGCGGCTGCATCTGGGGTTCAGCGTGATGTTCCACGCCTTCGCCGGCAACGACATCCTGAAGCTTTTTGGTCGCTCCGCCGTCTCGGCGCGCGACCCGGATCTGATCGTCAAGCACGTGGTGCCGTTCGTGGTGGCGGGCATGAGCGCCACGGCGGACGGCAAGCCCTCCGCGGCGTAAAGGCCGTGGAGGAGGTGAGCAGTCCGGTCTGAGCGGACCGCAGCAGCAGGGGCAGACATGTCTGAGACGAATTTCATCATCCGTAAGGTGGCCGTGCTCGGGGCGGGCGTCATGGGCGCGCAGATTGCCGCGCATCTGGTTAACGCCCAGGTGCCGACGCTGCTCTACGATCTGCCCGATCGGGAGGGCGGCAGCGGCATCGTGCTGAAGGCGATCGCCGCGCTGCGCAAGCAGCAGCCCGCGCCGCTCGCGGCCCCAGGCCTCGAGGCGTTCCTCGAGCCGGCCAACTATGCGAGCGATCTCGGTCGGCTCGCCGAGTGCGATCTGGTGATCGAGGCGATCGCCGAGCGGCTCGACTGGAAGCGCGAGCTGTATCACAAGGTCGCCCCGGCGCTCGGCCCCAGGGCGATTTTCGCGACCAATACCTCGGGGCTGTCGATCGAGGCGCTCGCCGGTGCCTGTCCGCCGGCACTGCGCAGCCGCTTCTGCGGGGTGCATTTCTTCAATCCGCCGCGCTACATGCGCCTTGCCGAGCTGATTCCCTGCGGCGCCAGCGATCCGGCCATGCTCGATCAGCTCGAGACCTTCCTCGTCACGACGCTCGGCAAGGGCGTCATCCGCGCCAAGGACACCCCGAACTTCGTCGCCAATCGGGTCGGGGTGTTCTCGATGCTCGCGACGGTCGCCAACGCGGCCAAGTACAACCTGCGCTTCGACGTCGTCGACGATCTGACCGGTCCGAAGCTCGGCCGGCCCAAGTCCGCCACGTTCCGCACTGCCGATGTGGTCGGTCTGGATACGTTCGCGCACGTGGTGCGCACCATGCGCGAGGGTCTGCCGCAGGATCCCTGGCACGGCCTCTACAGCCCGCCCGCGTGGCTGGAGAAGCTGATCGCCGCCGGGGCGCTCGGCGCCAAGACCCAAAGCGGCATCTATCAGAAAAAGGGCCGTGATCTTTACGTGCTCGATCCGGGGAGCGGTGCGTACGTGCCGGCCGGGGAGCAGGCCGATGCGGCGGTGAGCGAGATGCTCAGGATCGCCGATCCGGCCGAGCGTCTCGCGGCGCTGCGCGCGAGTGCGCATCCGCAGGCGAAGTTCATCTGGGCTGCCTTGCGCGACACGTTTCACTACATCGCCTACCACCTCGCGGACATCGCCCACTCGGCGCGCGACGTGGATCTGGCAATGCGCTGGGGATTTGGCTGGCAGCGCGGGCCGTTCGAGCTGTGGCAGGCGGCCGGCTGGGCCCGCGTGGCCGAGTGGATCGAGGCGGATATCCGCGCCGGGGAGACGCTCTCGAGCGCGCCGCTGCCCGAGTGGGTGCGCGAGGCGGGGCGTACCGGTGTGCATGCCATCGAGGGCTCGTACGATGCCGGGGCGAAGCGGCTCGCGCCGCGCTCGGAGCTGCCCGTGTATCGGCGCCAGCTCGCGCCCACGGCGCTGCTCGGCGAGCGGCGCGAGCTTGGCGAGACCGTCTACGACAACGGCGCGGTGCGCGCCTTCACCCGTGGCGACGGGGTGCTGGTGGCCTCACTGCAGACCAAGGCCCACTCGATCAGTCCCGAGGCGCTCGAGGGTCTGAATCAGGCGATCGACCTCGCCGAGACGCGCTTCCGGGCGCTGGTGATCTGGCAGAGCGAGCCGCCGTTTTCCGTCGGCGCAAATCTCGAGTCGCTGCGCCCGGCGCTCGCGGTGGGCGACTGGGCGGCGATCGAGGCGGTCATCGCGCGCTTCCAGAGCACCTCGATGCGCCTGCGCTACAGCCTGATCCCGACGGTGGCGGCAACCCAGGGTTATGTCTTCGGCGGCGGCTGCGAGTTCGTCCTGCACTGCGATCGCGTCGTCGCCGCGCTCGAGTCGTACGTCGGCCTGGTCGAAGCCGGTGTCGGGCTGCTGCCCGGCGGAGGCGGCTGCAAGGAGTTTGCGCGGCGCGCCGCGCAGGAGAGCCGCGGCGATCTGTTTGCGGCGCTGAAGGACTACTACATGGCGATCGCGACGGCGAAGGTGGCCGGCAGCGGCATCGAGGCACGGCAGAGCGGCTTTCTGCGAGCGAGCGACGTGGTGGTGTTCAATCCCGATGAGCTGCTCTACGTGGCGCAGCAGCAGGCGCTGGCGCTCGCCGAGGCGGGCTACCGCCCACCGCTGCCCGGTGCGCGCTTCCCGGTGGCCGGCCGCACGGGCGCCGCATCGATCAAAGCGCAGCTGATCAATCTGCTCGAGGGGCATTTCATCAGCCCGTACGACTTCGAGATCGGCTCGCGCATCGCCGAGGTGATGACCGGCGGTGACCTGGATGCCGGAACCGAGGTCGAGGAGTCCTGGCTCCTCGCACTCGAGCGGCACCACTTCCTCGCGCTGCTGAAGAACCCCAAGACCCAGGAGCGCATCGTGCACACGCTGAAGACCGGCAAGCCGCTGCGCAACTGAGCGGCCAGGGAGACCTCCGTCATGACCAAACCCATCCAAGACGCCTACATCGTGGCGGCCACGCGTACGCCGGTGGGCAAGGCGCCGCGCGGCGTGCTGCGCCAGGTGCGCCCCGACGACCTGCTGGTCCATGTCCTGCGCCGCGCGCTCGCACAGACGCCGGCCATCGAGCCGCAGCACGTCGAGGACGTGGTGGTCGGCTGCGCCTTCCCGGAGGCCGAGCAGGGCCTGAACATGGCGCGCGTGGCTGCGCTGCTCGCCGGACTGCCCGACACGGTGCCGGGCGTCACGGTCAACCGCTACTGCTCCTCGGGACTGAACGCGGTACAGATCGCTGCCGACCGCATCCGTCTCGGCGAGGCCGACGTGGTGATCGCGGGGGGCGCCGAGTCGATGTCCATGGTGCCCATGATGGGCAACAAGGTCGCGATCAACCCGCGGGTGTTCGAGCGCGAGGAGAATTACGCCATCGCCTTCGGCATGGGCATCACGGCCGAGAAGGTCGCCAGCCAATGGCGCATCTCCCGCGAGGACCAGGATGCGTTCGCCCTGGAGTCGCATCGGCGCGCGCTCGCCGCGCGTGCCGCCGGCGGATTCAGCGCGGAGATCGCGCCGCTCGAGGTCACCTCGCGCAGCCCGCAGTTCGCCACCGGCGAGGTGCGCACAACCGTCAAGACAGTCAGTGAGGACGAGGGGCCGCGCGCGGACAGCTCGCTCGAGGCGCTCGCGAAGCTCAAGCCGGTCTTCGACGCCAAGGGCAGCGTCACCGCCGGCAACAGTTCGCAGACCTCCGACGGTGCGGCCGCCGTCATTCTCGTCTCGGAGGCGGCGCTGAAGCGTTACAACCTGACACCGCTCGCGCGCTACGTGACCTTCGCCGTCAAAGGCGTGCCGCCGGCCATCATGGGCATCGGCCCGAAGGAGGCGGTGCCCGCGGCGCTCGGACGCGCGGGACTGAAGCAGGACGCGTTGCAGTGGATCGAGCTCAACGAGGCCTTCGCCGCGCAGTCCCTCGCGGTGATCCGCGACCTGGGACTCGACCCGGCACGCGTCAATCCGCACGGTGGGGCGATCGCCCTTGGCCACCCGCTCGGGGCCACCGGGGCGATCCGCACCGCCACGCTGGTGCACGGCATGCGCCACCAGGGCCGCAAGGGCTACGGCATGGTCACCATGTGCATCGGCACCGGCATGGGCGCGGCGGGGATCTTCGAGGTGTTCTGAGCAGTGCGCCGCTCGGCGGGGACGACTTGTGCCCCGCCGCGCCGCCCTGCGACACTGCGCGGCCAGTGTCGGCCGTGGAGCATTGCGCGTGGCCCGATCCACCCCTGAGGCTTCGCTCTGGAAGCTTGATCCGCAGGTTCTTTACCTCAATCACGGCTCCTTCGGCGCCTGTCCAGCGGCCGTGCTGCGCGAGCAGTCCCGGCTGCGCACCTGCCTGGAGCGCGAGCCGGTCGACTTTCTCGTCGAGACCCTCCCGGGCGCGCTCGATGCGGCGCGCCGCGCACTTGCGGCGTTCCTGGGCGCCGATCCCGCCGATCTGGTCTTCGTCCCGAACGCCACCACCGGCGTCAACGCCGTGCTGCGCTCACTGCGGCTCGCCCCCGGCGATGAGCTGCTGGTGACGACTCAGACCTATGGCGCCTGTCGCAAGAGCGCCGAGTTCGTGGCGGCGCGCGCCGGCGCGAGCCTGGTCACCGCACACCTGCCGTTTCCCCTCGCGAGCGAGGCGGAGGTGCTCGAGGCGGTGCTGAGCGCGGCATCGGCGCGCACGCGCCTCGCGCTGCTCGATCACATCACCAGCCCAACCGCACTGGTCCTGCCGATCGAGCGGCTGGTGAGCGAGCTCGGCGCGCGCGGCATCGACACCCTCGTCGACGGGGCGCACGCCCCCGGCATGGTGCCGCTCGATCTGCGGCGCATCGGCGCGGCGTACTACACCGGTAATGCGCACAAGTGGCTGTGTGCGCCGAAGGGCGCGGCGTTTCTGCACGTGCGGGCGGACCGTCACGCACACGTGCATCCCACGGTCATCAGTCATGGCTCAGGCGGCGGGCTGCTCGCGGAGTTCGACTGGACCGGCACCTGCGATCCAACGCCCTGGTTGTGCATCCCGCGGGCTATCGAGCATCTCGGTGCGGCGCTGCCCGGGGGGTGGGACGAACTCATGGTGCGCAACCGTGCGCTCGCCCTGCAGGCCCGCACGGTGCTGCTCGATGTACTCGGACTGGATGCGCCGTGCCCCGAGGGCATGATCGGCTCGATGGCCTCGATTCTCCTGCCGGCCCCGCGGCCGGGTGCGCCCGCTGAGGGACTTGACTGCAAGCAGCTGCACGACTGGTTCCGCGGCCGCGGCATCGAGACGTGGCTGTTCGCCGAGCCGGCGCCGCTGCTGCGCATCTCCGCGCAGCTGTACAACGAGCCGGGTCAGTACCGGCAGCTCGCTGCGGCGCTTGCGGAGTGCTTCCATGGCCGCTGAGGCCGCGCCGATCGAGCCACGCCTGACGGCGTTCGACATCGCCATGGTGGTGTTCAGCCTGGTGGTGGGCATCGGCATCTTCCGCACCCCGGCCATCGTCGCGCGCGCCGCCGGCGGCACGCGGCTGTTCTTTGCGGCGTGGATCGTCGCCGGCGCGATCAGCCTGATCGGCGCATTCGTGTTCGCCGAAATCGGCGCGCGCCATCCGCGCGCCGGGGGCTATTACCGCGTGGTGGCGGATTGCTATCACCCGGCACTCGCCTTCATGCTCAACTGGTCACAGACCATCATGCAGGGAGCCGGTGCGGCCGGCGTGGCGTTCATCGGCGCCGATTACCTCGGACCGGTCCTCTTCCCGTCATACGCTGCCGATGGCCACGTCACGCTCGCACTGGCCTGTGCGAGCATCCTGGTGCTGCTGGCACTGAATTACCGCGGCATCCGTCTCGGCGCGAGCGCACAGAACCTGCTGTCGCTGCTGAAGATCGGACTGATGGGCGCGCTGGTCGTGTGCGCCTTCGTACTGATCCGGCGCGCGCATCCGGCCGCGCCACCGCCCCCCCTGGTGGCGGCGGGCTCCTGGTCGGTGCGCCTCGCCACCGCGCTGGTGCCGTGCTTCTACGCGTATGGTGGTTATCACCTGACGATGAATCTCGGGGCGGACCTGAAGGATGCGCGCCGTCGCTTCCCGCTCGCGATCGCCGCCGGCGTGCTGACCGTCGTCACGCTCTACCTGCTGCTGAACCTCGCCTACCACCGGGTGCTTGGCAGCGGCGGGATCGCCGACTCGCCGCTCGTGGCCGCTGCGCTCACCGGGGCGCTGTTCGGTCGCGCAGGCCGGGTGGTCGTGTCCGTCGTGGTGTTCCTCTCTGCGGCCGGCTTCGTCAATGCCACCATCGTGCACA
>JAKAZL010000010.1:0-40404 GCA_021815925.1 Pseudomonadota bacterium
TCGTCATGATCCCGATCATCGCCGCCTTGCAGTTCTTCGTCCTCGCCCCGGGCGTGTATCGTTCGCCACCCGGTCTACCACCCGGTCAGATTCTCATTCACCTGCTGGCGAGCTCCCGCGCACCCCGTCCCTACGGACCCTGGCGTGCGCTCCCAGGGAATCTCAGCCTCCAGGCGCTGGTCAGCCAGCGGGGCCGGGTCGTCATTCGTCGCCGCGGCGGAGGTCGAGTCTCGAGAGAGTTCCCTCCTCGACCTCAAGGCTCACCTCGATCGGCCTGCAGCAGACGGGACAGTCCTCGACATATTGGGCCGAGCCTGAGCTGAGATCGACCTGCGTGTCGAAGCGCTCGCCACAGTACGGGCAGTGAACCGCGTGAAATTGCACGCCGCCCGCACCGCCGCGGCCGCACTCCTCCACTCCCGGCTCGAAGACCGGCTCGAGGCCATAGCGCTCGTCCACGGCCCGGTCCCCGGCTCCGGAAGGCTCTCCGCGGTGATGTGGTTTGGCACGGCGGCGTCTCATAAGGGTTCATGTTCTCGCTGCCGGGATACGTTGCTAACGGCCACCGTTACCGCTCCCCGAGCGCCGCCGCTCTAACTCTATCAGTGTGAGCCGGTGACGCTATTCGCGTCGAGTGGCAATTCCGGCTGCAACCCTCAGTGGTAAGTCCAGGTGAACTCCGCGACTTTGCGGAAATGGTCGTAGAAGAGATTGTACCCGCGGGCCTCGTTCCTCACCCATGACCTCTTGCTCAGCTACCACACGGCTGAGCGCGCAACATCATCACTTCTGATTGAGCTTCCGGACAGTCTTACTCTCCACTACCCTAATATCACGCGTCACGCCTCCGCGGTGGACGGCCGGTGCTCCAATCCGTCAGCCGCTCCGCGACCTGGCGCGGCCTTGTTCACCTGTGCCGCAACTTCGGCACAAGCCTGCATGAGCTGATCGAAGGATAGGGCATCGCCGATCATCACATCGTCGGCCAGCATCGCTGCGTAATCCTCGGCAAGGGCTTCGCGGGGGTGTCCCTCGGGGACGATTCTCAGATGTCCTTGTGTTGCCCGGAGGTAGTTGATAACCGCGCCTTCGGTATCCTTCTCGATAAAGAAGCAGGACTTGTGCCGGGCGACGGCCGATGCGACCGCATGATCGGTGACGACGCTCGCGAAGTAAGGGCTGCGCGCGATGGCGGCCAAGTCGTGCCAATGTCGCGCATACCGCTCGCCGCGGATGCGAGCCTGCGCGCAATAGACGTGTGCCGCGGTAGCTTTTTCCCAGAAAGTTCGCGCTACGCTCATCACCAAAGGTGTGGCCGTCGGGAACGATACGTCGGGCAAAAGCCCGTCCATGTCACAAACCACTGGGAGTACTTGGCGTGGCTCACCGGTGGCGCGGCCGCCGAATTCCAAGGTAACGACCGGTGGGACATAACCGGTGCCTTGTGCAAGCGCAGGATACTGCAGCAGCAGCTTGTCGTTCTCCTTGCCGGCCAGTTCGACCTTGGCATCAAGCTGCTCACGGGCCAGCGATGCCTCGATGATCGGTTGTACGCTCGTCTTGATCCAGTCCGGCAGGCGATGTCGAATCGCCTTCGTCCATTTATCGGCTCGGCTACGGCTGGTGGGGAGATCGCCGCCGTCACCGATCAGGTCCGGAATGAGCTTTCGGATGTCACAGGTGAGATCGATATCCTCTGAGAAGCGGTTGATGATCTTGTAGACTTTAGACAAGGACGTGCCGCCCTTGAAAGTCAGGTCGGCGGACAAGGGGGAGTCGAACAGGGCGCGCAGGGTCCATACCACCCACAGGTCTTTTTCGAGCAGGTGCGTGGGGCGTCCGGTTCGCGCACGCGCGTATTCCAGTCCTTCGCGCTGGTCATCCTGACCGAGATCGAAGAAGTAATCAGCCACGCGCGGCTTCCCGGCCGATCGCCTGCGCCATCCAGGAGGGCAATGCCGCACGGACAGAGGCGAGAGCGCTCCATTCAGCGCGGGGAAGGGTTCGGCGTAGCGAGGCCAGCGACTCGCCTGCATGCGTCGGCCCCATCCAGGCCAGCGCACGCACAGCCGCCCCCGCCTGGCGTGTGCCCAGAGCCAACATCCACCGCGGCGCATGCTTTATCAGCACTTCCGAGTGGCCTAATTTCAGCTTTCGAGTTTTTCCGGAGGTCAAGTAGACCTCCCGAATGGGCACCTGTTGCGTCAGCCCCAAGGCGTTGGCAGCGCGGGCACCATGCGGCGCGACGACGTCTCCGCTTTGCTCGGCCATTGCCTGCACGACTTTCTCCGGGGCAGGGGCGCGCGTGCCGAATCGGCTGGAGACTGGAGCGACGTAGATGCCGCGTGCCACGCGCAGCAGTTTGCCGGCCTTGGTCAGCCTAGAGAAGGCCTGATCGATAGCCGGCCGGCTGCCCAGGTGCAGAAATTCCTTGGGTGACAGCACGCCCCCCTCCGGCAGAGATTCCGCCTGCAGCAAGATGGTTTCGGGCAGCGTGTTCATCGGCGCCTCCATAGGTCAGAAACTATACGCTGATTTCTGACATATGCCAAGCATGCCAAGACGACTGGCCCCGGCCCTCGTCCGGCCAGAGCGTGCAAGTCTCTGAATCCCTTGGAAGCGGCCAGCCAATGATCCGCCCCAGCTATATCGCGCGCTGGCCGCGGCACCCCCTCTCGCGGGCGCCTTACGACTCGCGGGTCTCGCCAAGGAAACGCGTTGCCGAGGCGGCCCGTATCCGGCCCGGCTCCCGCGCCTTCGTGCCCGCGCGTCTCGGTCACGACGAGCGCGACGAGAGCCTCGCGCCTCTCGGCGATGGACGAGACCGACCGATAGGGCTTTGACGAGGTTGTCGCAGAGGAGCAGTTCAATCCGCCATCATCCCCCCTGGGATACGCACTTCGCGTGGCGCAACGATAATCCGAAATTGTCCCCGTCCCAGTGAAGGACGCAGGCCTCTGCCGCCGCCGTCCTGCCCCAACCACGGTCCGTCCCCGTGTGCGGCGTCAAATCAGACAGGCTCGGCGGCTCTTCACCTGTGAGATATGGCCGGGAGCCTTCGAAGACATGCGAAAGACCTGCACGAGACCGCTGAACGTCGATGTGCTCCTCGAAGCATGATATTGGTCCCGCGCTGAGCCGACAGGACAGCGGGGTCCGTGCGTTTGATATAATTGAATAATGCCGTACCGCGTTCAGAAACCGTACCTTATCGTCAGCGGAAGAAGAATCGTCAGTCCCGCCGCCGTTCCACAGCGGCTGCCGTTCTGCGACCGATGCAGCGAGTTAGCGGCTACGCACGCCGCCGTTCACACCGAAGTGGCGCTCGACCGTTGGTGGAAATGGCTTTCCTATCCGCGGTTCTCTTGCCAGCCCGAAGCGTTGATGGGATGTGAAAAGCATCCCGTGCAGTCCGAGGTTCGTTTCCTGGACGGACGCGTCGAGCCATTCACTCAGGTTCCATTGGCGAGACGGCGACGACTCACCGAACGCGATGTCGTCTTGGCGGCTGTCTTTGGCCTCGTGTTTGCTGTCGCCCTCGCCCTGCTTCACCTTTGAGCGGCCAGGAGTGACCCACATGGGGGAGAAAGCGCCCCAGAACCTAGCCGACCCATCCCCCCGATCCCGCTGCACTCCTAAGGCGCTGGCACTTTCGCGTAGATAGGATGCAAGGCGCATATTACGAAGCGGCGCGACAATCTGACGGTCGGAATTACTGACTCGGGATCCCGGTATTGACGTTAACTGAGATCGTTGGCATAAAAGTCTTTGCTTCGATCTTGAGAAGTCAGAATAAAGACGTTCAAATTCTTGTCGCAATGCTGAGCATTCTTGCTGCCGTGCTGTCAGCCCTCCAAACGTTACTCGGCGCCTAACAGGTTGGCATCGCCGAGTCCCTCATCGTCACCTGCCGCCTGCACGGCATCAACGTCTACACCTACTTCGTCGACGTCCTGCAACGAGTGGGCGAGCATCCCGCGTCGCCGACCTCACTCCGAGACTGTGGAAACGGTACTTCGCCGCGAATCCGCTGCGCTCGGCATCGCACAGCCTCGCCGCGTAGGCGACCTGCTATGAAGCTGGTGTGGCAATCGAGTAAGCCCTACCCCGTCGGCATTCGACTGGTGCTGCTGATATACGTAGTGGCTTTCTCTATCGGCACTGCGACGCACCTTATTAGCATCCTAAATGGGTGGTGCCTTCCACATCACCCGCTCGTCAACAGCTACTGGGCTTCTCTCGTCCTCCTGGACCCTCTGGCAATCGTTCTTCTGCTGAAAGCGCCCAAGGCAGGCTTACTGCTTGCCTTGGTCATCATGGTGACAGACGTGGGAATCAATTCCGCAGTGTCATACATGTACTTGGACCGCGGCGGGGTATACGCCGTCAACTACTTCGTTCAGCTCCAGTCAGTCTTCCTGGGTTTCCTGCTCGGTTCGGCACCGTTCGTTGGTAGATACGTCAGCCGTCAAGACGCCGCATAATTACCTCTTACGTTCGGACGGAGCGCCAGACCTCACGTCGGCCGATCACGGGACGCAGGTCGACGGGCACATGGACACGGACTGTCCAAATACCGCCTCGTCGTAGCGCGTAAATGAGCCCCCGCCGTGGCATTGCCAACGCAAGCACCGGATCGGGAGAAAATCGCTGTTAAATCAGCGATCTGGAATGAATGGTGGAGCGGCGGGGGATCAAATAGATCCATAACTTGTTATTTGAGTTGGCTATTCTACAAACTAACCTCCGTGATACCCCATTCGATACCCCACCCCAGCACGTTGCTGCGAATAGACGGCGATGGACTGTCCGAAAATTCGTCTTTCGATAGAGTTCCTGCTGCTCCATGCGCTCCAAAAATGCCGCCGCCGGGATTTCAGGGGCGGTTCATTCGTGGACGGATCAATCCCAGGATTTGGCGGTCGTGGTCTCGACCCAGTGACCGACATCAGCTGACGGTTCTCGACAGGCCGGTATGTCAGCGCCCGCGTGCCTCAAGAAGCGAAATGGGCCGCTGCCGCCTGTGCTGCAGGCCCTCTATAACCGCATCTCGGCCGAGATCGCATCGTAGGGAGCCGAGACCTGACCGTCCTTACGCTGCACGAGGCCGGAAGCCGCCAAAGTCTCAACGTCCTCGTGCACGCGCTTGTAGTCGCGCCCCAGTCGATTCGCGAGCGCCTTGATCGACGGTGCGGGCTCACGATGCACCTCCCGCAGCAGTTCCAGGCGCTTGCCACTGAGGGCACTCATCATCGACGATAGATTCGGGAACGTCACGTGCTGCTCGCGCACACGCTCACCGCCCTCGAGCCGATGCCAAGCGCTCGCAAAGCGCTTGCCCATGTCATCCAGCGTACCGACATGCACTTTGACTTTCTTGCTCATGATTTACCTCGCACCCGACGCACATCCGTCAGAAAATCGTCGATCAGCTGTTCCACACTCATGAACGCGTATCGCTCTTCCTTGCCTCGGATATGCCGATGATCGCCCTTACCGCGCTCATTGTCGTAGCTGACGATTCGCTCGCCCTTCCGTCCGTAGAACAGGCTGTACTTGAGTCTATGACCGCTGCCGGCCACGGGCTTCGGGACCTCCCAGATCTTCATCTCCACGAGGGTCCCATCGGGCAGCACTTGCTTGTCGTGGTACGCGAGCACAGCCTTCATATGGCGTATCATGCCATATAGGCAGCTATGGCATCAAGCGCCATAAACCATGGCACTAGCTCGGATCGGAATCGCATCGCGCCTACCTAATCGGCGCGCATGCCGGCACCCTCCGAGCGCTCCGCCGGCCATTCCGCACCGTCTGCAGGAACGACGCCCCCGCGTTTTTTTGAGAAGCCGAAGGCTTTGGAGTCTATTCCCCGGGGAGGAGATTGGACGTGAAGAAGCGGTTTTCAGAAAAGCAGATCATCGGCTTCCTGAAGGAAGCGGATCGCGGGGTGGCAGTTCAGGACACCGTTCCGGCCATGGCGGACAGTCCAGGCGCACGCCCGAAGTGTACGACCGCGTGCATTCGCCATCGGGGTCTGGACCTCCTCCGCGCACCCCGTCCCTAGGGGCCCCGGCCTACGCTCCCAGGGTATCTCAGCCTCCAGGCGCTGGTCAGCCAGCGGGGCCCGGTCGTCATTCGTCGCCGCGGCGCAGGTCGAGGCTCGAGAGAGCTCCCTCCTCGACCTCAAGGCTCACCTCGATCGGCCTGCAGCAGACGGGACAGTCCTCGACATATTGGGCCGAGCCTGAGCTGAGATCGACCTGCGTGTCGAATCGCTCGCCACAGTACGGGCAGTGCACCGCGTGAAATTGCACGCCGCCCGCACCGCCGCGGCCGCACTCCTCCACTCCCGGTTCGAAGACCGGCTCGAGGCCATAGCGCTCGTCCACGGTCCGGTCCCCGGCTCCGGAAGGCTCTCCGCGGTGATGTGGTTTGGCACGGTGGCGTCTCATGAGGGTTCATGTTCTCGCTGCCGGGATACGTTGCTAACGGCCACCGTTACCGCTCGCCGAGCGCCGCCGCTCTAACTCTATCAGTGTGAGCCGGTGACGCTCTTCGCGGCGAGTGGCATTACTCGCGCCAAATCAAAAGGCAAACGCCCAAGATAGTCCGGTACCACATCACTCCTAAATTACTAAGCCCAGCCTTACTACCAGGCGCGGATGGACCGCCGCTGTCACCGCCGAAGCAATCCGCAGCGAGCCAACCGCAAAGTGGGGCTTGCCGGCCCTGGAGTTCGCGGATCACGTCTGCTTCGCGAAGACTGGCGTCCCCGCCGAATATATCGCCGACCAGTTCGCTGAGGCTAGCGCGCAGTCCTACCCAACGCGCAAGGCAAATCGCGTGCCGGAGTGGCAGCAGATGAAGCGGATGCTCGCCGACGGCGACAAGTTGGACGTGCCCAGCCTCTATATCAGCCGAGCCTGTGATTACGTTTCGACAACGGTATCCTTCCTCGCGCCTCCAAAATGAACACTTTAGTGTCCATGAAAGTCGATCAAATCGAGTCACCCTCAACTATGTGTGCCTCGCTCATCACGCATGAGAGTCTGCACACGCGAGGAAACTGTGCCAGCAGATGTGGATTTACTCTGCAAGCGAATCGAATACTCTGCGAGCGCCAAGCGATCCGTATGCGGCCCGCAGCGCAGCCGCGCGCCCCAGCCCCCTGACTCCACTCGATGCTCGGCTCATGACCCCCTGCCCCTTCTCGCCGATGCGGCCCGTGCGCCGCAATGCCCTCGGGGAGGACTCGCCGGCCGTTCGAGTATCGCATGCTGGTCGATTCGACGGCTGGCCCGCCGCAGAATTCCCTGGCGGTGTGCCGAGGGTACGAGAACCACTCAGGCGCTCCAAGAATGGAAAACCCATGGACCGCTTGGGCTGATGTCAGCGTGTTCATACGCACCGGTGACCGGCAGACGGCGTGCCGCCCGTCATGCCAACTGTGTCAGATCCTCCGGCCGCCACGGCAAGCGGGTCGCGGTCAGCCAGATGCCGGTGTGCAGGACGCACAGCAGCACGAACGCCCACGTGTAGGCACTCGAGAGGGCCGCGCCAGCGGCATGCGATCCGAGTCGCCAAGCGAGCAGCGACGCGCACAGTGTCGTCAAGGTCGGCCCGCCGAGACGCTGGACGATGTTGAGCGACGTCGTCGCCATCGGCACCCTGGATCGACCGACGGACAGATAGGCGGCCGTCATCGACGGCAGTCCGACCGCACTCAGCCCCATGCCGCGCAGAAACAGCGCCGGCACGAGGATGAACAGATTCAGCCCGTGGAGCGCGAGATACAAAAATGGGGCCGTAGCGAGAAGCGTCGCGAGCGCGCCGCCCGCCGAGACGCGGCGGATGCCAAACCGGTCCGTCAACCAACCCATCGACGCATAGGTGAACATCATGCCGAGCCCAAGCGGCGCGAGCAGCCAACCCATCTGGCCGGGCGTACGGCCGCAGGCCTGAATTAGGAAGGCCGGAATGAGCATCTGACCTGCGTACTGAACGCCATTGGAGAGAAATTGAATGATCGCGGCGCTGCAGAAGACCTTGCCCTTGAACAGGCTCAGATCGACCAGCGCGTCCTCGCCCTTGCGCCGGGCGGTCCAGATGAAGGCACTCACCATCATCAGGCCGACCGCGCACAACAGCCGGCCGGTCGTGCGAGCGAGTTGATCGGCGCCGTAGAGGAACGCCGCCAGACCAGGCGAGAGCAGTGCCAGACCCGACCAGTCGAGCCGCCTGCTCGTGGCGCTGCGCGCATCAGGCGGCAGAAACACGACCGCCGCCCCGAGCGCCGCGACGCCGACCGGCAGGTTGACCCAGAACAGCCAACGCCACGAGGCAATTTGCAGGATGACGCCTGCGACAATGGGACCCAGCACCGGCGCAAGCAGCACTGGCAGGGCCATGTATCCGACTACGCGCGCCATGTGTCGGCCCGCCGACGTGGCGATCATCATCTGCGCCATGGGTGCGAGCAGGCCTCCGCTGATGCCCTGCAGGAGACGCAACCCGATCAGCAACCGGGCCGACCCTGCCAGGCCGCACAGCACCGACGCCGCAGTGAACGCCGCGAAACACCACAGATAGAGCGTCTTGGCGCCGACACGGTGCACGAGCCAGGCATTCAGCGGAAGCGCCAGCACCAACGCCAACAGATATCCGCTGGTGACCCACTGAATGGTTGCGAGCGTCGTATGCAAAGAGGCTGCAAGGCTCGACAGGGAGACGTTGACGATGGTGGCATCGAGCTGCGCAAGCAGCGAGCCGAATGCGGCGACGGCGGCGACTCTCCAAACCGCAGGATCGATGCGCCCCTCCCCTGCGGCGCCCGATGCGGTTATGTTCCCGCTCTCACGGTCGACGGCGACGCGCCGGAGCGGATACCGGCGGGCATGACTTCACGCCTTCCCTGGTGCATTGCCGCCGTGGAAGCGCCCGAAGGAGCGCGCCGAGATCACACCCATCAATATGATGCCCGCACCCACGGCGGCCGCCTGACTCTCGGCGCGCAGATCGAATTGGCCCACCTGGGCGATGAACAGATAGGCCAGCACGAAATTCACCCATCCCCAGACCACGTTCACGGTGGATGAGGACAGCCCCTTGCCCGGAGGCTTGGCGAACGGACTCTGGAACGGCCGGCCCATCATGCCGCAGACGAAATGGGGCACCGCATTGGCCAGAAATACCCCGCCGAAGAAGTACGACACGTCATAAAGACCGGTCATGATCCAGTGCTCCGGGTCAAAAGATCGATGAGCTCTAGTGTGGTCGCGGTCTCGCCGATCCGTGGAAACACCCGCGTGACACTCCACTCGTGCGCATCGGCTTGCATATCGGTCATCGCGTCCGTTGCCAACGCAACGTTGAAACCGAGTTCGTATGCTTGGCGTGCGGTCACCTCGACGCCGTTGCTGGTCGCAACGCCGGCAATGACGACCTGTGTGACTCCGACCGATCGCAGATGGGCCTCCAGATCCGTGCCGGTGAACGCACCGGGCGTGTACTTGGTAACCACGTGGTCTTGGGGCTGGCGGTTCAACACTGGACTCAGCTCGCTCCACCCGGCCGGCATCGGCAGCCCTGCTCGGCGCTGCTCGGTCCGCCCCGGCGCAGCGCCGGCGACATTGACCAGCACGACCGGCAAGTCGCGAGCCCGAAAGGCCTCGCACAGCGCCGCCGCCCGGTGCAGCACCGCGTCAATCGGATGCACTGACGGGAGCGACACGATACCGACCTGAAGATCGACGACGATGAGGGCGGACCGGGGATCGAGAGTGCTCAGCGACATGGGGTTCTCCTGTGCAGGCCGCACTGGGGCGGCAGTCCGTAGTGCGACGCGTTCCGCTACGCTGCTCAGGACTCGGAACGGTGAGTTCCGGTCTCGCTCAAACGCCTGATCAGCCCGGCCGCAGCCACCAGGGTGCGCCGTTCGTCGACCGTAAACTGAGCCATCGCGTCCAGCAGCCATTTTTGCTTCGCAGCGCTGCGCTTGCGGCGCGCCTCAACACCATCGGCCGTCAGCTCAAAGAGCACCTGTCGGCCGTCCGTGGGGTGGGCCCGGCGTTTCACCAAACCGTCCAGCTCCAGCTCCGCCAGCGTCGCACCCATTGATTGGGGCTTAACGGCCTCCGCTCGGGCCAGATCCGCCGTCACCATCGGGCCGGCGCTCGCCAGCCGCGCCAGCACCACCGTCTGGGACCAAGTGAGTCCGTCGGGATTTGATTCCGAGCGCAGACGCCGTATCAATTGACCTACGGCCAGCGAAAGCTCGGTAATGGCTGTCTCGATCGATATCGGCGTATTGGCGGCATCGCGCATGATGGGAGGATATCGCTTAACAGTTTTCCTTGCAAGTTTTCCTGTGGATCAATATGTCCCCATCCCGATGTCGGTGCCTTGCCCGCGCGCCACAAGACCCGGGTAGAAGATATGAACCCGTCCGATAATCCGCGCCTTGCCTGGCGGGTGATCCAACTCCAGATTGTCAAAGAGCGCAGCCGCCGGCGGGGGCGGCGCTGAGTTCGGCAAATTCGTCGGGCGTCGGCAACTGCACGGTTTTGTTGCGTGCGTTGCTGAGGATGTGGGTCAGATAGGTGAACTGGTTGACCCTGTTGGCCTTACACGACTCGACGAGTGAGTAATAGATTGGCGCGGCATGACCGGCACGCTCGGAGCCAACGAGAAGAAAAACTTTTCTCCCAACGGCCACCGCTCTCATGCAGCACTCGGCATAGTTGTTCGAGGCATCCAGTGACTCGAAGGCGACGATCTGGTCGCACGCATGGCAGCCTTGGAGAGCGAATGAGAGTCAGCCCGCCCCTGCGCTCGATGGAACGCGCCCGGGTGACCCTGAAGGATAGCGGCTCGTAGCGGTGCCTCACGACGGCAGGCGGTTCCGACAGACCGTTAAAGTTCACGCTGCCCGATGAGAGGGCGCAGATCGACGGGCACGTGGAGACGAACCGTCCAGATACCGCCTCGCCGTAGCACGAACTGTAGCCTCCCGCCGTAGCATTGCCAGCGCAAGCCTCGGATCGGGAGAAAATCGCTGAGAAATCAGCGATCTGGAATGAATGGTGGAGCGGCGGGGGATCGAACCCCGGACCTTCGCATTGCGAACGCGACGCTCTCCCAGCTGAGCTACCGCCCCACGCAAGGCCGGCGATTCTAGCTATGATGCGTACGGAAGCCAAGGCTATTTATCGAGGAGCCGGCCCATGCTGGCCATCGGCGCTCGCGCCCCCGAATTCACCCTGCCGGATGCCGACGGACAATCCGTCTCGCTGCACAGCCTGCTCGCGCGCGGACCACTTATTCTCTATTTCTACCCGGCGGATTTCACGGCCGGCTGCACCCGCGAGGCCTGCCAGATCCGCGACCTGCAGCCACAGATCCAGGCGTCGGGCCTGCAGGTCGCCGGCGTCAGTCCCCAGGGCCCGGAGAGTCACAAGGCATTCCGCGACAAGCACCGGCTGCCGTTCATCCTGCTGTCGGATGTCGATCGCTGCGTGGTGCGCATGTACGGCGTCCGCGGCCCCTTCGGCCTCGGCGTGCGCCGGGCGACCTTCCTGATCAATACCGACCGGCAGATCCTCGATACGGTCGTGGCGGACATGCGCATCGGGCTGCACGCCCGCTTCGTCCGCGGGGCTGCCGCACGCGGCAAACCGGCCCGCTGATCGCCTCCCTCAATCGCGCATGCGCAGCACGCGCGCCGGGTCGTAGCGCGGGATGGTGACGATGTACATGTCCCGCTCGGCCGCTGGCGGGATGCGCTCGCCGCTGAGCGCGTGGATGAGATCGGCGATGACCTGCCGGTTACAGACCACCAGGATGGTCTCGCCCAGATGCTGCCCGATGATCTCATCCGCGATATCCCGGCCGGTGTGCACCGACAGGATGGTCGGCCGCAGCCCCAGCAGCTGCGCCACAGGCTCCGCTGTCTGCTCGGCCCGCCGCGTATTACTCACGTAGATCGCGTTGAGTCCGTCCGACCCGGCGGCGGTGGCGAAGCGCTGCGCCAGCCGCTGCGCCTGCTGTCCTCCGGCGGCCGACAGCGGCGCGTTGTCGATCGAGCCGAGCTCGCCGCTCGCGGCCGGCACCACCACCACCAGAGTATTGGTCGTCATGGCATGCAGCGCGAGTCCGACGCCGAGAATGGCGAGCGCGATGAGCAGCCCGAGCCAGACGGGAGCCAGGAACGGACGATGGCGACGGGTGATGGCGGGCGCGGGAGAATCGGCGGCTTGTGAAGGCATCGGCTGTATTGTCTTTCGGACCGGCACCCAATCGAGGGACCGTGAAGTTCATCACACTGCGCTGACAATGTCACCTTTACATTTATCAGCACTTGCCAGTGCGCGATGCCGGCAGCCGAACCGTCACGTCCACCCCCGGAACATCCGCCCGGCAGGGATCGATGAGCCCGGAGGGGTCTCAATGTCTTCTGGCGGACACACAACTGTCATCAAACGGGTGCTCGAGCGGCGCGTGCACGAGCCCGAGGCCCGTGAGGACACCACCGCCACCGTCGCGGTGATGCTGCGCGTGCTGCCACCGCCGCACGCGTTGCTCGTGATCCGCGCCGCCGATACCCGCAGACACCTCGAGCAGCGCATCCACAAAGAGATGCTGGACGTCACCCTGTGCGAGGAGCACGAGACCATCGAGCACTTGCGCGAGCAGTTCCGCGCGGTCGTCATCACCGACAGCATGTCTCTCGTTCGCCGGATACGCGCCCAGAAGCTGCCGCGCGAGCCGTTCATTCTCTACGTGGCGCCGGATGAGACGCCGGAGGAAACCGAAGCCGGCCTGATCGCCGGCGCCGACGACTGCCTCGCGCGGCACAGCGCCGAGCCGGCCTTGAAGGCACGCCTCGGCACCGCGCGGCGCATTGCCGAGCTCGAGGAGGTGCTGCGCATCGCACTGATCGAGAACCGGGAGCTCTCGACCACCGACGAACTGACGCGCGTGGCGAGCCGGCGCTTCTTCGGCAAGCACTTTCCGCGCGAGATCGAGCGGGCCGCCCGCTACCGCCGGCCGCTGTCGCTCATTCTGTGCGACATCGATTTCTTCAAGAACGTCAACGACACCCTCGGCCACGCCGGAGGCGACGAGATCCTCAAGCAGTTCGGTGCGCGTCTGCAGGAGTGCCTGCGCCGCGGCGTCGACTGGGTCGCGCGCCTCGGCGGGGAGGAGTTCGCGATCATCCTGCCCGAGACCAATTACGACCAGGCGCTCGATGCCGCCCGCCGCCTGCGCGCCAACGTCGCTGATCACCCCTTCCAGCTGCCGGCCAACACGGTCGAAGTGACCGCGAGCTTCGGCATGTGCAACCTGCACCAGGTGCCCTTCGGGGACCGCAAGACCGCCGATCACATGCTGCGCATCGCCGATGCGGCGCTCTATCGCAGCAAGCACGCCGGCCGCAACCGCGTCACCGCCACCCTGATGCCGATGAACCCCGTGCGGCGTGAGGAAAGCGACATCGACCGCGTGCTGCAGGAGTGATCCGGCCCGCCATCGCGCCACGCTGCTGCGGCTCAGTCCGAGCGGCGCCCCCGCGCCGCCGGCGCGCTCTGGTACCCTAGAGGCCGATTCTCGGGGCTGCTCCGGGCGGAGCGGCCGTGCGGGGGATGGCGTGAGCGATCTGGCCTATCTGCTGCCCTGGCAATTCTCGCCGACGGCGTGCGCGGTGTTCGCGCTCACCCTGGCGCTGTACGTGCGCGGCCTGGTGGCGCTGCGGCGCACCTCGGGTGCGATCCGGTGGTGGCGGCCGGCCGTTTTCCTCCTCGGCCTGGCGCTGAACTACGCAGTCATGCAGACGTATTTCGACTTCCTTGCCCAGCACATGTTCTGGATCCACCGGCTGCAGCACCTGATCCTGCACCACATCGGGCCGGCGTTGCTCGTGCTCTCCGCGCCCGTCCCGGTGCTGCGCGCCGGGATTCCCGAGCCCACCTGGCGGTGGCTGTGCCGACCCGGGGTGCGCGTGCCGCTCGGGCGGCTCTGGCGCGCCCTGCAGCACCCGGTGCTCGCCCCGGTGCTGTTCGTCGGGCTCATCTACTTCTGGCTGACCCCCTCCATTCACCTCACCGCCATGCTCGATCAGCGACGCTACCTGCTGATGAACTGGAGCATGCTGATCGACGGCATCCTCTTCTGGTGGCTGATGCTCGCCCCGCGCGAGGCACAGGGTGCGAGCGCGCTGGGGTACGGGATGCGCTGCATCATTCTCACCGCCGTCGCCATGCCGCAGATCGCCCTCGGCGCCTACATCGCGCTGTCGGCGAAGCCGCTGTTCGACGTCTACGCCCTCTGCGGGCGGGCCTGGGCCATCAGTCCCATGCTCGATCAGCAGATCGGCGGGCTGCTCACCTGGATCCCCGCGGCCATGATGTCGGCGGTCGGCGGCATCGTGGTGCTGCATCACGTTCTCGCCGAAGAACGCCGCTCGGGCGCGCGCGCCGCGCGGCAGACCTCGGACGCCTCGGCGAGAGTGCCGGCATGAGCCCGCGCCACGCACTGCGCGCCATGCTGGTGAGCGCGGCGCTGGGACTGGCGCTCGGCGGCTGCGTGCAGCGTCGGCTGCCGGATCACATGATCGACGTCAGCGGCCTCGTTGCGCCGCTCGCCTTTCACCTGACCGACCAGAATGGGCAGCCGGTCAGCGCCGCGGACTACCGTGGGGATGTCGTACTGCTCTACTTCGGCTACACGCATTGTCCCGATGCATGCCCGACCACCCTCGCCACACTCGCCGATGCGCTCGCGCACCTCGGGCCGCAGGCCAAGCAGGTCCGCGTGCTGTTCGTGACGGTCGATCCGCGCCGCGACAGCACGGCGGTGCTCAAGCAGTACGTGAACGACTTCGGTCCCCAGTTCGTCGGTCTGCGTGGGACGCACGAGCAGCTCACTCGGGTGATTAAGCGCTACCGCGTTTCCTATCACTACGAAAAGCCCGATGCCAGCGGCGCCTACGAGGTCGACCACAGCAGCGCGGTGTTCATCTTCGCACGCAACGGGCAGGCTCGGCTGCTGGCACAGGAGGGGGCACCCGCCAGTGTGCTCGCGGCGGACCTGCATCAACTCCTCAGAGGAGCGTGATGCGCCCGGCGCGCCGGTGAGCCCTCAGGCGCGCTCGAGCGGGTTGACAGCCGCCCGCCCGCCCGGGAAAGTGCCCGCCATGGAGCCCAGCCGATCCATCACCTTCACCGTCTCGGGCTGCACCGTCGAGTGCGGAGCGGAGCAGACGCTGCTCGAGGCGGCCGAGAGCGCCGGCATTCCGATGCCCTCCTCCTGCCGCGACGGCACCTGCGGCAAGTGCCGCACGCGTCTGCTCGGCGGGCGGGTCGACATGCGCCACCAGGGCGGGATCCTGCAGCGGCACATCGACCTCGGTTACGTGCTCGCCTGCTGCAGCCGCCCGCTCACCGACCTGGTCGTCGAGCGCTGAGCGGCGCGCGCGTGCGGCGCCCGCGGATCAGGCCCGTGCGCGCCGCCCGAACCAGCGCCGCACCCGGCCCCGGTAGCGCTCGTAGTCGGCGCCGAACCGCCTGTGCAGCGCCTGCTCCTCGGCGCGGATCTGCACGGCGCTGATCAGCGGCAGGAACACGAGCGCGACGAGCAGCGCGCTCAGCGCTCCGAGCCGGATCGCCCAGCCGAGCAACAGCAGCCACAGGCCGAGGTACATCGGATTGCGCGTCCAGGCATACACCCCGGAGGTCACCAGCACCGCCGCCTTCTCCGGCCGGTGTGGATTGACCGTGGTGTGCGCCAGCAGGAACTGGGCGAACGCAGCGAGCGGCGGTACGAGCGCTGCAAACATCACCGTCCCGCCGAGCGCGACGTGCGCCGCGGTCGGATCGGCGAGCAGCGGGAGATGACGCGCGAGCAGCCATTCGGCGGCCGCGAACAGCAGCATCCAAACAGGCGGCGGAACCGGTGAGGCGCGCATGACGATCGGGGTGGATCAGGGCACGAGGCCAGAGCATCGGCAAAACGAGCTGCCAGGTCAACGCCTGCCGATCGCCGTGTCCGGCCTACGCCACAGCGCGCCAGCGACATCGGACGGCCCGCCGGCAGCGCACCTTCGCCAATGCGAATCAGCTAAGATTTCGGGATGCGCCCTTCGCAATCCCTGCGCCTGCTGCTCGCCCTGCTTTTACTCGCTTTCACAGCCCCCGCGGCACTCGCGGGCGGCACGGCGGGCTGGACAAGCCCGGTGGGGCTCTGGGCACCGATCGACCGCGCCACCGGCAAGCCGCTCGGCCTGATCGAGATCTTCGAGGATCACGGCCTGTACTACGGACGCATCGAGCCGGCCACGCCGAGCGACCAGCGCAGCACCGATCGCTGCACCGCTTGCTCGGGCAGCCGTCACGACCAGCCGATGAACGGCCTGCTGCTGATGCGCCACCTGCGCTACCAGGACGGCCGCTACGTCGGCGGCGACATCCTCGATCCGCGCAATGGCCATGTGTTCGGCTGCGAGCTGCGCCTCATCGACGGCGGCCGCAAGCTCGTCATGCGTGGCTATCTCGGCGTGCCGCTGTTCGGTCACTCGCAGGTGTGGCAGCGCATGCAGGGCACCCCGGGGGTACGTGTCTGGCCGGTGCCGGGGCGCTGATCCGCCCTTGAGCGGCTGGCCTGGCGCCTGTACCGTAGCCCCCGGCTCGCGCGCTGCACCAGGCGCGCGCCTCGTTCCTCATCCGCGAGCGTGCATTGTCCATGACCAAGATCTACTCCTGGAACGTCAACGGTATCCGCGCCGTCACCAGGAAGGGCACTCTGCAGAGTTTCGTGCACACGCACCGACCGGACATTCTGTGTCTGCAGGAGACCAAGGCCGAGCGCGGCCAGGCCGACATCGACGTCAACGGCTATCACGAGTACTGGAACTCGGCGCAGAAAAAGGGCTATTCGGGGACGGCAATCTTCACGCGGCCGGAACCGGTGGCGGTGACCAACGGGTTCTCGGGCGCCATTGAGCGCAAGTTCCAGTTCACTGACGAGGCGGGCCGCGACAGCCTCAGCGAGGGGCGCGTGATCAGCGCGGAGTTCCCGCAGTTCTACCTCGTCACCGTGTACACGCCGAACGCCAAAGACGACCTCAGCCGGCTCGAGCTGCGCCACAAGCACTGGGACCCCGCGTTCCTCGCGCACTGCCAGCAGCTGGAGAAGAAAAAGCCGGTGGTGTTCTGCGGCGATCTGAACGTGGCGCACACCGAGCTCGATCTGGCCAATCCCGGCCCGAACCGCGGCAAGAAGGGTTTCACGAACGAGGAGCGCGAGGGCTTTCAGAACTTCATCGACGCAGGATTCATCGACGTGTTCCGCCTGTTCAAGCAGGGCAACGGGCACTACACGTGGTGGAGCCACTTCGCCAACTCGCGGGCGCGCAACGTCGGATGGAGAATCGATTACGTGCTGGTCTCCTCGAGCCTGCGCAAGGCAGTCAAGGCGGCCGACATCCACCCCGACATCCTCGGCTCGGATCACTGCCCGGTGAGCATTACCCTCGCGCTGTGAGGCGCGGCGCGCCCGCTCACTGCACCGACAGCTGCGCCGCCTTCTGCTCGGCCGCGAGTGCCTCCTGGTTGCGGCCCTCGGCCCGCAGCGTCGCGGCAATCAGACCCCACGCGGAGGCCTGTGCGGAGGGGTCCCCGCTCGCCAGATACAGCGCCTTGCGCGCCAGGCCGTAGGCCTGCGCGGGATTGCCCGCCGCCAGGCTCTCGTGGCCGAGCGCGAGCCATACCAGGGGATTGCGCGGCTCGATGGACAGCGCCCGATCGAGCGTCTCGGCGGCGAGCGCGAAGTTGCCGCTCTGCTGCTGTGCGCGCGCGGAAACGACCAACGCCTGGGCCGCCGGTCCGAGCTGGTAATGCGGCGCCGGCGGCGGCGCGACCGCACCGGCCGGTGGCGCGACGCTCGTGGCGCTCCCGGCCGCCGTGGCCGGTGGCGGCGCGGCGCTCGACTGCGGAATGCTGCCGCGGCGGGCGCTCGAGCCCGCCTGCGGCGGGCTCGGCGAGTACGGCGGACCGACCAGCGCGCACGCGGACAGCGCGGCCGTGGCGCACAGCGCCACGCCGAAGGTGCGTACAGGACCGAAGCGCTCCAGAGCCATCACCCACCTCCACCGAGCAGGCCGCACCCGGACATCGGTGCGATCTGCGTGCCGAGCGGCACGGCGACCTCAACCGCGTTGGCCGGATCGCACGCCGGCGTGGTCGCCAGGCCCGTCGCAAAATCGATCCACACGTCGGTCTGGCCCTGCGGGGGCGGCATGCTGAGCGGCAGCGTGCCGATCGAGGCCATGATGTGCGCCCAGACCGGCAGCGCGCCCATCGAGCCAGTCAGCCCGGTGGGCTGGTTGTGATCATACCCGACCCACACGACCGCCAGATCGCTGCCGGTGAAGCCGGCGAACCAGCTGTCGCGATCGCGCTGCGAGGTGCCGGTCTTGCCGGCGGCCACCAGCCCCGGCGGCAGAATCGACTCGGCCGGCTCGCCGGTGCCGTGGGTGAGCACCTGCTCCATCATGGTGGTGAGCGCATAAACCTCGGCGGACGGGGCCACCGGCGTGACCCGCACGGGGAAGGCCTTGAGCGGCTTGCCATCGGCGCTCACCACCGCCTGCACGGCGCGCAGCGGCTCGCGGAACCCGCCGTCGGCGAGCCCGTTGTACAGCTGCGCCACCTCGAGCGGCGACAGGTCGCTCGCCCCGAGCAGCATCGCCGGAACCTCCTGCGGCACCTGCTTCAGTCCGAAGCGCAGCAGTGTCTGCGTCACGGGCCCCAGACCGATGCTCATCCCGAGGCGGACCGTAGCGGCGTTCAGGGAGTCCCCGAGCGCGCGCACCAGCGGCACCGGGCCGTGGAAGATGCGCGAGTAATTGCGCGGCCGCCAGTACTGCCCGGTGGCCAGACGCACCGCGATGGGTTCGTCCTCGATGATGCTCGCCGGGGTGTACTGGCCGGTCTCGAGCGCCGTCAGGTAGATGAACGGCTTGACCAGCGAGCCGATGGAGCGGCGCGCATCGAGCGCGCGGTTGAAGCCGTCGAAGTCCGCATCGCGCCCGCCCACGAGGGCAAGCACGTCGCCGGTCTGCGGTGAGGTGACCACCACCGAGCCCTGCAGATGCTCGCGGCCGTGATGATGCGTGCGATCGAGCTGGTGCAGCTCGGCATCGAGTGCGTGCTCGGCGATCTCCTGCACGCGCGGATCGAGGCTGGTGTAGATGCGCAGCCCCGACTCGGTGAGCGAGCGCTCAGGGTAGTCGCGGCGCAGCGTGCGGCGCACCAGATCGAGATAGGCCGGGTAGTACGCCCCGGAGGCGTGCCGGGTGACGCCCAGCGGCTCGCGCATGGCCGCCTCGGCCCGCTCGCGCGAGACCACGCCCCGCTCGGCGAGCAGTTTCAGCACCAGATTGCGCCGTGCCAGCACGCGGGTCGGGAAGCGGCGCGGATCGTAGTAGGTCGGACCGCGCACGATGGCCACCAGCATCGCGATCTGCGGCAGGTCGAGCTCATCGAGCGGCTCGCCGAAATAGAACTCGCTGGCAAGGCCGAAGCCGTGCACCGAGCGATTGCCGTCCTGACCGAGAAAGATCTCGTTGATGTAGGCGTTCATCAGGTCGGCCTTGCTGAAGTGCGCAGTCAGCGACACGGCCATGATCGCCTCGCGGATCTTGCGCCCGAAGGTGCGCTGATCGCTCAGGAAGTAGCTGCGCACCAGCTCCTGGGTGAGCGTGCTGCCGCCCTCGGCGAGGTGATGCGCCCTCAGATCGACCCACGCGGCCCGCAGGATGCCGCGCGGATCGATGCCCCAGTTGGTGTCGAACGTGCGGTCCTCGATCGCCTTCAGCGCCGCGGGCAGCAGCGGCGGCACCTGCTCGGGGGTGACCACGATCCGATCGACCCCGTCGCTCGGGAAGAGACTGCCGATGAGCAGCGGATCGAGCCGCACGACCGGCACCTGCGCCCCGGCGCCGTTGCGCAGGTCCTGGATGCCGGCCGGTCCGAAGCCGACCCGCAGCAGCATCGCCGCGCGGCTGCGGTCGGCAAACTGCACGGGGCGCAGCACGACCGTGAGTTGCCCGGCGCCCGCGACGTAGGTGCCCGGGCCGTGCAGCTCGGCGACCCGCCGATAGGCCAGACGGTGCAGCTCGTGCTCGAGTTGCGCCTCGTCCAGACCCGCGCCGGCGTAGAGCTGTACCGGAGCGGCGTAGACGCGCGCCGGCAGCGTCCAGCGCAGCGAGCGGAACTGCTCGGTCACGAGCCGGTCGAGGTACAGCACGTACCCGCCACCGATCAGCACGGCCGCAAGCACGACGATGCCGAGAGTGCTCCACAGCCAGCGGCCGCTCTTGCGGCGGCCACTGCCCGCGCGCGGAGCGCGCGTCGGGGTCTTTTTCCGTCCGGCGGAGCGCTTCTTCAGAGGACGAACTCCTCGGCCGGCGCGCGCAGGTTGTAGTGCGAGCTCATCGCATGACCGTAAGCGCCGGCATTGGCGATGAGCAGCACGTCGCCCTCGCGGCACGGCGGCAGCAACCGGTCGTGGCCGAGCACATCGGCGCTCTCGCAGATCGGTCCGACGACGTTCACGAGCACCTCGGCGGGCTCATCGAGCCGGGTGAGATTGACGATTTCATGGTATGCCCCATAGAGCGCCGGACGCAGCAGGGAGTTCATCCCGGTGGCGACGCCCACGTAGCGAACGCTGCCCTTGCTCTTCAGCTGCGTGACGCGCGCCAGGAGCACTCCGGCGGCGGCGACCAGGTAGCGGCCCGGCTCCATCCAGATCTCCAGCCCCGGGTGCTCGGCCCGGACGGCCGCGAGCAGCGTATCCAGCTTGCCCAGATCGAGCTGACGCTGATCGGGGCGCTCCGGCACGCCGAGCCCGCCGCCGATATCGATGATGCGGACCGACTCCAGGCGCTGCGCGAGGTCCGCCAGCTGGCGGGCCGTGTGCTCCCAGGTGGCCACATCGAATATCCCGCTGCCGACATGAGCCTGCAGGCCGACGAGGCGGGCCCCGCGGCGGGCCGCCTCGCGCGCGAGCTGATCGAACTCCCCGATCGGCACGCCGAACTTGGCGTGTGCGCCGGCGGTGCGCACGTGGTGATGGTGTCCGACGCCCACCCCCGTGTCGATGCGCAGAAAGATCTCCCGCCCCGCCCAGAGCTGTGGCCACTCCGTGAGCGCGTGCAGGCTGTCGACGGTCACCTGCACGCCGCGTTCGAGCGCCCAGCGGTACTCCTCCTGGGAGGCGAAATTCGGCGTGTACAGCACCTCGGCGGGCTCGAGGGTCGCAAACACATCGAGCACCCGCTCGATCTCCCCGCGCGAAACGCACTCGAAGTGCACCCCTTCGGCCGCCACCGCGCGCAACACCTCCGGATGCGGGTTGGCTTTGATCGAGTAATGCACGCGCGAGAGCGAGGGCAATGAGCGCAGCGCGCGCGCTGCGGCGCGCACGCTCGGCAGGTGATAGAGATAGGCCGAGTCACGCTCGGCGAGCGTCGCGAGCAGCGGCGCGCGCTGCGCGCGCCACCAGGACTCCCCGGCCGGCGCCGCGGCGCCCGCCTGGGCGAACAACTGCTCCCAGGTCGGGCCGAGCACGCGGTCCGCGGCCACCGGCCGGATCAGCAGCTCGTGCAGCTGATCGACCAGGCGGTCGCCCTGGTTCTCATCGACCACGAAGGTGAAATTCAGGTCGTTGGCCGCTTGCGAGACCAGATAGATCTTCTGCTCGGCGAAGAACTCGAAGGCACCGCCGAGCTGATGCAGGATGGCGCGGATGTTGCGTCCGACGAGACTGACCGAGGCGCACGGCCCGATCACCTGCACGCGGCACAGCCGCGACAGATCGCTCACCAGCGCCCCGAGCAGCGCGCTGTCGAGTGTGTTGGCAGCCGGATCGAGCGACACGGTGACGCTGGTCTCGGAGGTGGACACCAGGTCCACCGACATGCCGTGCGCCTTGAACACCTGGAACGCATCGGCAAGAAAACCCACCTGGTGCCACATGCCCGGGCTGTCGAGCGCAATCAGCGTGATGCCCTTCTTCGTGCACACCGCCTTGACGAGCGCGGTGTCATCGCCGTCGGCGCTGAGCACCGTGCCCTCGAGCTGCGGGGCCTGAGTGGCGTACACGTGCAGCGGGATGCCGTACTGGCGCACCGGCAGGATGCAGCGCGGATGCAGCACCTTCGCACCGCTGGTGGCGATCTCCTGCGCCTCGTCGTAGTGCAGCGAGCGCAGCAGCCGCGCGGTGGGCACCTGGCGGGGATTGGCGCTGAACATGCCCGGCACGTCGGTCCAGATCTCCAGCCGCCGCGCACGCAGCTTGGCGGCGAAATACGCCCCGGAGGTGTCCGAGCCGCCCCGGCCGAGCAGAACGGTGTTGCCGTCGCTGTCGCTGGCGATGAACCCCTGCGTGAGCACCACCGGTGACATCGCGTGCAGGCGCTGCTCGAGGACGTGATCGGGCGTGAAACTGCACACCGCCGAAAGCACGCTCGCCTTCGAGGAGGCCCCAGCGCGCTCCTCGGCGGTGAGCATGGTGCGCGCATCGGCCCATTCCACCTCGATGCCCTGCGCGGCGAGGAAGCGCGCCCCGAGATCGGTGGCCATCAGCTCACCGGCGGCCATCACGCGCGCGCGCGTGCGCTCGCTGACCTCACCGATGAGTGCGACGCCAGCGGCGATCTGGCGCAGTTCGGCGAGCTGGCGCTCGCAGCGCTCCCCGAGCGCGATCCCGAGATCGGCGGCGAGGCTGCGATGGCGCGCCTCGATCTGGCGCACCTCCTCGTCCTGGGCGTGACCGCGGGCCAGGTCGAGCAGGCGCTCGAGCCGGTCCGTGATGCCGCTGAGCGCCGAGTGCACGATCAGCACACGGGCCCCCTCGGCGCGACGGGCCCGGGTGACCTCGGCGATATTGCGCCAATTGGCCACGGAGGAGACGCTGGTGCCCCCGAACTTCAGGACGATCCACTCGGAAACGCTGCGGGTCACGACGGTTCCTGGCCGAACGGCGGGGGCGGCCGGTTCATTGTCTCGGGCCGAGCAGGCCCCGGGCGCTGCCGAGAGCCGGCCGCCCTGCTCGGGTCGATCGAATCTGCCCTGCGGACGTGCGCGCTAGGGCTCTTCGTCGAAATCGCGAAGGTCCTTCTCGAGCTTGCGGTCCGCCAGGACCTCCTCGAGGCGGCTCCACGCAGACTTGCCGCGCTTGCCAGGGTGGGGTCGACGCTTGTCTACCCGATCGAGCATCCGATCGTAGTCGGCGCTGTCATCGGCGCTCCCGCTCAGGAATTCCTCGTCGAGATCGAAGCTCTCGTTGTCTCGTTCCGACATCTAGCGGCGCAAATCCTTAGTTAAATCAATTAGGTAGCAATTTCGGCATGGAGCAAGACAGCGCACTATAATGAAATCCGGCGCCGGAGCAAGTGGCCAGAGGAGCTAGGCGGTACGGTCGCGCACGCTGACCGGGGCGCCCCGGCCCAGACCCAGCGCCTCGGCGGCGCTCTGCTCGGCCCGGGCGATCTCGAGCACCCCGAACGAATTGATCAGCGCCAGGAACTCCCCCGGGCGGCTCTCCCCATAGGTCCGCAGCAGCGGGAAGGCATGCGGGCCGGCGTGCACCAGCGGCAGGCGGAACCGCTCGATCAGCGGCGCCTCGATATTCGTGATGAGATTGCCGAAGTGATCGATGGAGATCACCACCCCGCTCACGCTGTCGCGCTTGACCTCGGGCTCCTCCACCCAGGAGGGGACCAGGGAGTCCGGGGCGGCCGCCTCGCCGAGCTCGGCCGCCCGGCAGCGCCCGGCGGCGAGTTCCGCCGCCACGGGCGCGAAGATGTCCCGGCCGTGGAAGGTCGCGCTCACCCGCTGGATGCCGAGGCGCGCCAGGCCTTCGGGGCGCAGCCGCACCACCTCGGCGTCGCGATGCCGGGTGACGAGCGGTGCGAGCAGCCCGTTGTCCGGGGCGAGAAACACGTGACCCGCGGCGCTCACCACCACGATGTCGCGCGAAGTGCCCACCCCCGGGTCGACCACCGCGACGTGCACGGTGCCGGCCGGAAAGTAGGCGAACGCGCGGCTCAGCCAGAAGCCAGCCTCCGCCGGCCAGTGCACCAGAATCTCGTGCGTCAGGTCGATCAGGCGCGCCTCGGGAAACCGTGCGAGCATCCGCCCCTTCATCACCCCGACGAACGGCCCGCGGTGGCCGAAGTCGGTGGTGATGGTAATGACCCCGCTCGCAACGGGCGCCGCGGCGCTCATCGCCGATGCGCCGGACCGCCCTGCTCGGTCTCGGCGCACTGCCGGCAGCGGTCGGTGTAGGGTACGGCCTCGAGCCGCCCCTCCTCGATCGGCTCGCCACACACCGAGCAGGTGGTGTAGTCGCCCTCCTCCAGCCGGCGCAGCGCCGCCTGGATCTGGCGCAGCTCGCCGCGCGCCGATTCGCTGATCGCGTCGAGCACCTCGTCGCTCTCCCGTTGGGTGACCTGCTCGGCGAAATCCGCACTCAGTGGGTCGGACTCGTGACGCAGGTCCGCGCTCGCATCGCTTGCGCGCCTGTGTAGTTCCTCGCGCCGCCGCAGCAGGCGAGCTCGTACCGCATCTGCGTCCACAGGGGCCTCCGAGCGTTGCCCGGGCGCGCTGCCCGCCGCGGCTTCGCACCCGCATTTGACCTTTGGGCGCGCCCATGCGGAAAATACCTAGCGCAATGGGCGGCCTGAAGACAACATACTGTCCCATATGAGCAATCCGTGTCCATCCGTGCCGAATCCGCCCCGCGCGGGCCGGTACTCGGCCTTACCAGGCGAGGGTGAACGACCGATGGAAACCGCCCGCGATCTGCATCCGACCGTCTTTGTCATCGATGACGACGAGGCCGTGCGAGCATCCCTGCGGCTGCTGCTGAAGTCGGTCGGTCTGCCGGCGACGGTTTACGGCAGCGCCCAGGATTTCCTCGCCCACTACGATGCGCGCCAGCCGGGCTGCGTCGTGCTCGATGTGCGCATGCCTGGCATGAGCGGACTGGAGCTGCAGCAGCTGCTCAACCTGCGCGGAGCGACGGTGCCGGTCATCTTCATCACCGGCCATGGCGACATCCCCATGGCCGTCGAGGCGATGCAGCACGGCGCGTTCGACTTCCTGCAGAAGCCCTTCCGCGACCAGGATCTGCTCGATCGCGTGCAGCGGGCCCTGGAGAAGGATCAGCACACCCGGCTCGAGCTGAAGGAGCAGGACCGCATCCGCGACCGGCTCGGCTCGCTCACCCCGCGTGAGCGCGAGGTGCTCAATCTGATCACCCGCGGCAAGCCGAACAAGGTGGTGGCGGCGGACCTGGGGGTCAGCCAGCGCACGGTGGAAATCCACCGCGCACGCGTCATGGAGAAGATGGGCGCGTCCTCGTTCGCCCAGCTGGTGCGAATGGTGCTCGACAGCGAGCCGGCGTGAAGGACTGCGCCTAGGTCCCGGCGCCCGGCGCCACCGACGCCGGGGACGAGGCGGTCTCGGTATCGGTGTCGGCCTCGACGCCGATCAGCTCCGGGATGCCGTTGGCCTGCTGGGCCATGCGGCGCACGCGATCCCAGTCGATGGCGACCCGCGCCCCGCCGACGGCCGCATTGATAATGCGCGAGATGACCGCGAAATCGGGCTTGGCCGGCACGTTCTGACTGTGCAGCGGCGGGTGAACGGACAGATACAGCCGCCCGTCCTGCAGCGTGGCGAGAATCGGATCGTTCACGATGGTGACTGGCGTGCCGACCGGCACGACCGGAAAGAGCGCCGCGATGTCCTCCGGGTAGAGCCGCACGCACCCGTGTGTCACCGCCATACCGATCGCCATCGGGTTGTTGGTGCCGTGGATGTAGATCTCCCCGCCACTCAGCGTCGTCTGCAGCGCCCACTCGCCCATCGGATTGTCGGGTCCGGCAGGCCACACCCGCGGTATCGGATCGCCCGCCTTGGCGTGCGCGCGCAGAATCGAGGGCGTCGGAATCCACACCGGGTGCGGCACCTTGCGCACGACGCGCGTCTCGCCGACCGGCGTATCCCAACCCTTCTCCCCCGGACTCACCGGGTAGGTGATGACGACCGGTTGATCGTGCCGCCCACGGCGCGGGAAGTAGAACAACCGGTGCGCAGGCAGGTTGACCACGATGCCCACGTGCGGCACGGGCGGGATGATGAAGCGGCCCGGAATGACCACCCGGGTGCCGTGGCCGGGCAGCCACAGATCCACGTGCGGGTTGGCTGCCTGGATCTCCCAGTAGCCGACACTGTAACGGCGCGCGATCCCGAGCAGCGTGTCCGAGGCATGCGAGTGCACCACCTGATCGTGACCGATGAGCGAGCCCTCGGCGGGCAGTGGAAAGACTGCCCCGCGGGCCAGCGGCAGGCCGGCGAGAACCAGGGCGGCGAGCAGCCGCGCGGCAAAGGCGCTCCGGGAACGCGATGCGGTGATGAGCATGGGTCGTGGATTCCGGGTGGATGACGGACCTCGGGTCCGGCAGGCACATTGTAACATGCCGGGCCATGGCCTCGACCCTTCGCCTGCCGCGCGATTTCTACCGCCAGGACACCCTCACGCTCGCCCGGGCGCTGATCGGCATGCACCTGGTTCACCGCATCGAGGGGGTGCGACGCATCGGGCGCATCGTGGAAACCGAGGCCTACCTCGGACCCGAGGACCGCGCCGCGCACTCCTCGCGCGGCCGCACGGCGCGCACCGAGGTGATGTTCGGCCCCCCCGGCCACGCCTACGTCTATCTGATCTACGGCATGTGGCATTGCCTGAACGTGGTCAGCGGCGCCGAAGGGCAGCCGCACGCGGTGCTGCTGCGTGCGCTGGCGCCGGTGTCGGGCCTCACGGAGCGGGCTTCGGGGCCGGGACTGCTCTGCCGGGCCCTGGGCATCGACCGGCGCGCCAACGGCATCGACCTCACCGGCGCCACGCTGTGGATCGAGCGGCCGCGTGCACCGCCCCCGGTGCGCATCGGTCGCAGTGCGCGCATCGGGATCGACTACGCGGGCGAGTGGGCCGCTCGGCCCTGGCGGTTCTTCGACCGCGACTCACCGGAGGTGTCCGGCCGGCGCGCCCGCTCGACGCGTTAGCGCGCCGGCCGCGATGCACTCAGCTCGCGGCCGTCGGGCCGAGTACGAGCTTGCCGTTGCGTACCGCGATGCGCGGACCCGGATCGTAGTTCATGCGCACCGTGCCCGTCTTGCCGCCGAGACGGTAGCGGACCTGATAGCCCTCGGGACGAACCGTCCGGTCGTAGACGGTCGTGCAGCGGCGCACGGTCGTGGAGTAGGTATCGCCGCGCTGCATGCGCGCCTCGATGCGATTGCCGGCGTACCCGCCGGCGGCCACCCCGGCCACGGTGGCGAGATCGCGTCCGGAGCCGTCGCCGACCTGGTGACCGAGCAGACCGCCGATGAGCGCCCCGGCGACGCTGCCGACGATCTGATGCGAATCGCGCGCCGGCCGGGTGCGCTCGACCGTCTCGTTGCGGCACACCCGCCGCGGCCGTACCTGCGTGCGCGAGAGCGGCACCACCTGCACGACCTCGGCGTAACGCGGCGCCGCCGGCGCCCAGCGGTGGCTCGCCACGGCGCCTGCACCCACGACCACCGCCAGCGCACCGCCGGTGGTGGCACCGATCAGGAAGGACTTGTTCACGACTGAGCTCCCCTGCAACCTCTGGAGAGCCCAGATTGTCGTCGCGACAAACTGAACCGACGTTGAACCTAACTTGTCGCGTCGTCGGCCGGCGACAGTGCGAGCAGCTCACGGCCCTCCGGCACGCGCTCGCCGATCGCGAAGTGAATGTGCGTGACGCGACCGTCGAACGGCGCACTGATGCCGTGCTCCATCTTCATCGCTTCGATCACCATCAGCGTCTGTCCGCGGCGCACCGTCGCACCGACCTCGACGTTCACCGCGACGACCACGCCCGGCAGCGGCGTCGTCAACCCGCCGCTGGCGTGCTCGGCGCTGAACGAGCGGCTGCGCGGGTCGTCGATGTCAAACTCATGGTGCGCCGCCCCCAACCACAGGTGCACGCGTGCGCCCCGGCGCAGGTAGCGTGCGCGCTGGCGCACCCCCTCGAGCTGCGCCTCGACGTCCTCGTCCGAGCTGCGCGCCGCGCCGAGCGCCACGCGGCGCAGCTCGCCGCTTGGCTCATCCGCGGCCCCGAGCGGCTCGAGCGAGGCCGCCTGCGGCGCACCCTGCTCGCAGGCCAGACGCACCCGCCAGCGCTCGGCGCCGGCGCGCAGGGTCAGCTCGAAGCGCCCGGGGAGGTTGGGTGAGAATCCATCGCGCGCCGACCAGGGATTCGCGCCGCGCCCCTCGCCGTACACGGCGAGCGCCACCAGGACGAGCTGCGCATCGGTCGGGACCTCCCGCGCGCCGAACTCCTCGGCGCGCTGCGCGAGCAGCGCCACGCTGTGCCGCGCCTCGAGAAAGACACGCGAGCGCAGGATCCGTGCGAGCCAGCGCTCGTTGCTGTGCACCCCGGCGATCCGGGTGCGTTCGAGCGCCGCGGCGAGGCGCGCGGCCGCCTCGCCGCGCTCGGGCGCCCAGGCGATCACCTTCGCCAGCAGCGAGTCGTAGTTCGCCGGCACCGTATCGCCGCTGTCAAATCCGGCATCGACCCGCACGCCCTCGCCCTGCGGCCACGCGGCGATCTCGAGCTGCCCCGCGCTCGGCAGGAACTGCCGCCACGGATCCTCGGCGCACACCCGCGCCTCGATGGCATGCCCGTTGAGACGCACCTGCTGCTGCGTGAGCGGCAGCGGCTCGCCGGCCGCCACGCGCAACTGCCACTCGACCAGGTCGAGCCCCGTGACCGCCTCGGTGACGGTGTGCTCGACCTGCAGTCGGGTGTTCATCTCCAGGAAATAGAACTCGCTGCCATCGAAGAGGAACTCCACCGTGCCGGCGCCGCGGTAGCCGATCCCGCGCGCCACCTCGACCGCCGCGCCACGCAACCGGGCGCGCAGCGGCCCGGGCAACCCGGGCGCGGGGGCCTCCTCGATGAGCTTCTGGTGGCGTCGCTGCACCGAGCAGTCGCGGTCCCCGAGATGGATGCACGCCCCATGCGCATCGGCGAACACCTGCACCTCGATGTGGCGGGGCTCGGGCACGAAGCGCTCGATGAGCAGCGTGCCGTCCCCGAAGCTGCTCTCGGCAAGCCGCCGCGCGCCCTCGAGCGCTGCACGCAGCTCCCCCGCGGCACGCACGACGTACATGCCCTTGCCGCCACCGCCGGCGGCCGGCTTGACGATCAGCGGCAGCCCCGCCTCGAGGGCGCGCGCCTCGAGCGTCTCAAGATCCTGCTGCTCGCCCTCGTAGCCCGGGAGCACCGGGATGCCCGCCGCGCGTACGCGCGCCTTGGCGAGGCTCTTCGAGCCCATCGCCTCGATTGCCTCGGGAGGCGGACCGACGAAGATCAGCCCCGCGTCCCGGCAGGCCGCCGCGAAGCGGGCGTTCTCGGAGAGAAAGCCGTAGCCGGGATGGATCGCCTCGGCGCCGCTCAGACGCGCCGCGGCGAGCAGCGCCTCGATGTCGAGATAACTCTGCGCCGCCGGCGCCGGTCCGAGCCGCACCGCCTGATCGGCGAGGCGCACGTGGCGCGCATGGACGTCGGCATCGGAGTAGACCGCGACGGTGCCGAGCCCCATGCGGCGCGCGGTACTGAGGATGCGGCAAGCGATCTCGCCGCGGTTGGCCACCAGAAGACGCTGGAACATGGGCGCACTCACATCCGGAACAGGCCGAATCGGGTGTCTTCCTCGGGCGCGTTGCGCGCCGCCGCGAGGCACAGTGTCAGGACGCGGCGCGTCTCGAGCGGGTCGATCACCCCGTCGTCCCAGAGCCGCGCCGAGGCGTAGTACGGATGACCCTGCTGCTCGTACTGGGCGCGGATGGGCTGCTTGAACGCCTCCTCCTCTTCCCCCGCCCAACGGCCCCCGCCGGACTCGATCTGACTGCGCTTGACGGTGGCGAGCACGCTGGCGGCCTGCTCCCCGCCCATCACCGAGATGCGCGCGTTCGGCCACTGGAACAGCATGCGCGGTCCGTAGGCGCGGCCGCACATCGCGTAGTTGCCGGCCCCGTAGCTGCCACCGATGATGACCGTGAACTTCGGCACGCGGGCGCAGGCGACCGCGGTGACGAGCTTCGCCCCGTCGCGGGCGATGCCGCCCGCCTCGGCCTTGCGCCCGACCATGAAGCCGGTGATGTTCTGCAGGAACAGCAGCGGGATGCCCTCGCGCGCGCACAGCTCGATGAAGTGCGCCCCTTTCAGCGCGCTCTCGGAGAACAGGATACCGTTGTTGGCGAGGATGCCGAGCGGATAGCCGCCGAGGTGGGCGAAACCGCACACCAAGGTCGTGCCGTAGAGCTGCTTGAACTCCTCGAACTCCGAGCCGTCGGTGAGCCGGGCGATGACCTCGCGCACATCGTACGGCCGGCGCAGGCTCTCCGGCACCACCCCATAGAGCTCCTCCGGCGGATAGTGCGGCTCGCGGGGCGCGCACGGCGGATCGGTGCACGCACCGGGGCGCAGCCGCGCGACGATGCGCCGGGCGATCGCAAGCGCGTGGCTGTCGTTTTCGGCATAGTGATCGCACACGCCCGACTCGCGGCAGTGCACATCCGCCCCACCGAGCGACTCGGCATCGATGTCCTCACCGGTCGCGGCCTTCACCAGCGGCGGCCCGCCGAGGAACACCCGCCCCTGATTGCGCACGATGACGTTCTCATCGGCCATCGCCGGTACGTATGCCCCGCCGGCCGTGCACGAGCCGTGCACCACGGCGATCTGCGCCACGCCGAGCGCCGAGAGCGTCGCCTGGTTGTAGAAGATGCGCCCGAAGTGCTCCTTGTCGGGGAACACCTCGTCCTGGGCCGGCAGGAATGCACCGCCGCTCTCGACCAGGTACAGGCACGGCAGGCGATTCTCGCGGGCGATCTCCTGGGCGCGCAGGTGCTTCTTGACGGTGAGCGGGTAGTACGTGCCGCCCTTGACGGTCGGATCGTTCGCGACGATGACGCACTCGCGACCGCTCACCCGCCCCAGGCCAGTGAGGATGCCCGCACAGGCGATACCGCCGCCATACAGGCCGTGCGCGGCAAGCTGCGAGAACTCGAGAAAGGGGCTGCCCGCATCGAGCACAGTGGCGATGCGTTCGCGGGCGGTCAGCTTGCCGGCCGCCCGATGACGCGCGAGCGCCGCGGCCGGTCCGCCCTGCGCGGCGCGCTCGACCTCCCGCTTCAGCTCCTCCGTCAGCGCGCGCAGCACGCGCGCGTTGTCCTGAAACTCCTGCGAACGCGGATCGAGCCGGGTTTCGATTCGGGGCATGGGCTTGTCACGATAGCCGGATTGTCGGACAATCATACCGTCCCCTTTCAATGGAAGACAAGCGCATGTCCGCCCACGATCCGATCGACAGCGGCCCCGCCCTCGAGGAGGCCGTCAGCGAGATTCGCGCCCAGGTGCGTCGCTTCGCCACCGAGCGCATCGCGCCGCGCGCCGCCGCCATCGACCGCGACAACGCCTTTCCCCGCGATCTTTGGCCCGAGCTCGGTGCGCTCGGTCTGCTCGGCCTGACCGTCCCGGAGCGCTTCGGCGGCGCCGGACTCGGTTACCTTGCCCACGTCGTGGCGATGGAGGAGATCTCGCGCGCCTCCGGCTCGGTCGGCCTCTCCTACGGCGCCCACTCCAATCTCTGCGTCAATCAGCTGCGCCTGAACGGCTCGGACGCCCAGCGCGAGCGCTACCTGCCGAAGCTGGTGAGCGGCGAGCACGTCGGGGCGCTCGCGATGTCCGAGCCGCAGTCCGGCTCGGACGTCACCTCCATGCAACTGCGCGCCGAGCGACACGGTGATCATTACCGGCTCACCGGGCGCAAGATGTGGATCACCAACGGACCGGATGCCGACGTGCTGGTCGTCTACGCCAAGACCGCACCGGCGGCCGGCAGCCGCGGCATCAGCGCCTTCATCCTCGAGCGTGGCTTCAAGGGCTTCAGCACCGCGCAGAAGCTCGACAAGCTCGGCATGCGCGGCTCGAGCACATGCGAGCTGGTATTCGAGGCGTGCGAGGTGCCGCGGGAGAACCTCCTCGGCGAGGAGAACGGTGGCGTGCGGGTGCTGATGAGCGGTCTTGATTACGAGCGCGTCGTGCTCAGTGGCGGGCCGCTCGGCCTCATGGCCGCCGCGCTCGATCTGGTGCTGCCCTACGTGCGCGAGCGCAAGCAGTTTGGCCAGCCGATCGGCACCTTCGAGCTGATGCAGGCGAAGCTCGCCGACATGTACACCGCGCTCGGCGCCTCGCGCGCGTACGTCTACAGCGTCGCGCGCCAGTGCGACGCCGGTCATGCCTTGCGGCGCGATGCCGCAGCGTGCATCCTCTTCGCGGCCGAACAGGCCACACGCGTCGCGCTGGAGGCCGTTCAGGCCCTCGGCGGCAACGGCTACATCAATGACTACCCGGCCGGGCGGCTGCTGCGCGATGCAAAACTCTACGAGATCGGCGCCGGCACCCAGGAAATCCGCCGCATGCTGATCGGCCGGGAGCTGTTCGAAGCGGACTGAGGTCGCATGAGCGTCGAATTCGATCAGATCGCCCTCACGCCCGCCTACCGCAAGGTGGCCGATGCGATCACCGAGCGCATCGTCAGCCGCTCGCTGCGCGAGGGCGAGCGGCTGCCGCCGGAGACCGAGCTCGCCCGCCAGCTCGGCGTGAACCGCTCGACGGTACGCGAGGCGCTGCGCGAGCTCGAGTGCAGCGGACTGCTCGAACGTCGTCCCGGCTCGAAGCGCATGACGGTGAGCCGGCCCCGGCACCGCGAGGTCGCCCGGGATGTCAGCCGCGCGCTGGCACTGCATGATGTGACGTTCCTCGAGGTCTGGACGGCGCTCACGGAATTCGAGCCGCCGATCGCCGAGAGCGCCGCGCGAGCGCGCACGGCAGCTGACCTGGAGCACCTCGCGGCGGTGCGGGCGCGCTTCGATGCCGACCACGCGCTCGCCGACGCGGCGGTGCACCACACGGCGGAGTTCTTCCGCGCGCTCGGCGCGGCGACGCACAACCAGGTGTTCGCCCTGGTGCACGAGCCGCTGATCCAGCTGCTCGAGCCCTCGCTGCGCGACATGATCGACCAGGTGCCCCAGGCACGCGCGCGTATCGCCACCGCCCAGCGGCGCATCTTCGAGGCGCTCGAGCGGCGCGATCCCGACAGCGCCCGCCAATGGATGGCCCGGCACATCCGCGATTTCAGGAAGGGTTACGAGCTTGCCGGCATCGATCTGACGCACCGCATCGGGTGAGCGGGCGCGGGTACGCCAGCGCCCCGCTGCGCCCAGGACCGCCCGCTACACGAACAGATCCGTCAGCAGGTCTTCCTCGCGCACACCGCTCGGCCGGTAGGCGGAAAAGTCGCTCACGCCCGCCTCGCGCAGCACCTGCTCGTCGAGGCAGAACTGCCCGGTGAATGCCCGGCTATCGCGCTTGAGGATGACCGCGGCCGCGTCCGCCACGATTTCCGGGGTGCGCACGCGCTCGCGCATCCCCTCAGGGGCGCCGGCGAGTGCGATCGTGAGAGCGGCCGTGCCGATGATGGTGCGCGGCCAGAGCGCGTTCACCGCGATGCCCTCGGCGGCGAGCTCCCCGGCGAGCCCCAGCACGCACAGGCTCATGCCGAACTTGGCGAGCGAGTACGGCAGGTGCGGGGCGAACCAGCGCGCCTCGAGGTTCAGCGGCGGAGCGAGCACCAGGATGTGGGGATTGCGGCCGCGGGCCAGATACGGCGCAGCGAGCTTGCTGCAGAGCAGCGTGCCGCGCGTGTTGATCGAGTGCATCAGGTCGAAGCGGCGCATGTCGGTCGCGCGGGTCGGGGTCAGGCTGATGGCGCTGGCATTGTTCACCAGGATGTCGATGCCGCCGAAGACCGCGGCGGTTCGCTCGAGCGCCGCACTCACCTGCTCGTCATTGCGCACGTCGAGCGCCAACGCGAGCGCCTTGCCGCCGGCGGCCTCGATCTGCTCGGCCGCGGTATAGATCGTGCCCGGCAGCTTCGGATGCGGCTCGGTGGTCTTTGCGGCCACGGCCACGTTCGCGCCTTCCCGCGCCGCCCGCAGCGCGATGGCGAGGCCGATTCCCCGGCTCGCCCCAGTGATGAAGAGCGTCCGCCCCCGCAAACCCGTGTCGTCCGATGCCGCCATGTGTGCCTCGCTGCGGCCGGACCGGGGCCGCCGCCGGCATCATAGCAGCCGTGCCTGTCGCGGCGGGCCGACAGCCAGTTTGAGGGTCGCACATGCCGCACAAACATCAGCATATGCCGCAAAATCATCCCGGCCGCGGGCCGGCCCCGCTACAATGCCGCCCGCTGAATCTCCCGTAGGAACAGAGAGGTACACGCACTTGGCGGCGATCGGCAGCGAACGGGTGCTCTCGGTCAAACACTGGACCGACACTCAATTCACCTTCACCACGACGCGCGATGCGGCATTGCGCTTCGAGAATGGCCAGTTCGTCATGGTCGGACTGCAGGTCGACTCGCGGCCGCTGCTGCGCGCCTACAGCATCGCCAGCGCCAATCACGAGGAGCACCTCGAGTTCCTCAGCATCAAGGTGCCGGACGGGCCGCTGACCTCCCGCCTGCAGCACATCCGCGAAGGCGACGAAGTGCTCATCAGCCGCAAGCCCACCGGGACACTGGTGCTGCACGACCTGAAGCCGGGCAAGCGCCTGTACCTGCTCTCGACCGGCACCGGTGCGGCGCCCTTCATGAGCGTCATCAAGGACCCGGAAACCTACGAGCGCTTCGAGCGCGTCATCTTCGTACACGGCGTGCGCTGGGCGCGCGAGACGGCCGTGCTCAAGCACCGGATCGAGGAGTTGAAGTCCCACGAGCTGCTCGGCGAGTGGGTGAGCGAGAAGCTGCTGTACTATCCGGCCGTGACGCGCGAGCCGCACGCCAACCGCGGCCGCCTCACGACCCTGCTCGAGTCGGGCAGGCTCTCCTACGACCTCGGCCTGCCGCCCCTCGATCCGGCCGAAGACCGTGCCATGGTGTGCGGCAGCCCGGCGATGCTCACCGACACCTGCGCGCTGCTCGATGGGCGCGGCTTTCAGATGTCCCCGCACATCGGCGAGAGCGGCGATTACGTCATCGAGAGAGCGTTCGTCGCGCGCTGAGCGAGCCGGTCGGCGCGGGCCGCGAACAGCCACAGCAGCGCGCACAGCGCCACCGCCACCGGCACGATCAACACGGCCGTGGCGAGCGAGCTCGCATCGGCGATCCCGCCGATGATCGACGGGGAGATCACATCACCGAGCGCATGGATGGTGAACACGCTGAGCGCCACCGCGCAGGCGCGCTCCACGGGACTGACGAGATTGACGATGACCGCGTTGATCGGTCCGCTCGACATGAACAGCAGCAGCTCGGCAACCGTGAGCGCCCCGTAGAACACCCACGGAACGCCCGAGGCGAGCGCCAGGTAGGTCGCTGGAACGGCGAGCAGCGTGATCCAGCCCGAAAACCACAGATACGCCTGCGGCGAGAATTTCAGGCAGTAATCGCCGAGCCATCCGCCGGCGAACGTGCCGAGAATGCCCGTCACCACGACGATCTCACCGAACCCCGCCGTCGCGCTGACGAGCGGCACACCGCGGGAGCGCTCGAGGAAGGTGGGCATCCAGAAGGCCATGCCGCCGAGGGCGAACGTGTAGGCCGCGTAACCGAGCACCGTCAGCACGTATGCCGGCTGACGCAGCAGCCTGGCGTACACCTGCCACGAACCGGCCGCCGCGGTGGGTTTCGCGTGCAGGAGCGAGTCGGCCTCCTGCGCCCCGCGCGGCGGGTCCGGCAGGCGCCACACCCACACCGCGAGCGCGAGTCCAGGCAGGCCGGCGGCGAAGAATGCTGCGCGCCACCCGTAGTGCGCCTCGACCAGGCCGCCGACGATGTACCCCAGGGCCGCGCCCACCGGAATCGCCATGTTGAACAGCGCAAAGGCGCGGCCGCGCGAGCGCAACGGGAAATGATCCGCCAGGAGCGCCGGCGCGATCGTGCCGTAGGCCGCCTCGCCGATACCGACCGCCGCGCGCGCCCCGAGCAGCTGCAGGTAGTTGCGCGCCAGTCCCGACAGCCCCGTCGCCAGACTCCAGAGAAACACGCCGATCGCGATCGGCCGGGTGCGCGAGCCGCGATCCCCGAGCCTGCCGAACAGCGGCGCGGCGAGCATGTAGACGATGAGAAAGCCGCTCATCAGCGTACCCAACTGCAGATCGCTGAGTCCGAGCGGGCCGTGCTTCAGCGCCGGCAGCACCGCCGACACCACATAGCGGTCGAGGTAGTTGAGCAGGTTCACGCCCGCCAGCACCGCGAGCGAGACAGTCGCGGCGCGCCGCGTGTTGCGGGACGAGTCGCTCACGAGCAGATCCTCAGGCCGCCGCGGGCGTGGCCACTGACGGATCGTTCAGTTGTGCCAGCAGCGGCAGACGGATCTCGGTGACCCAGAGCCCGGCGAATCGCTCGGCTGCCTCGAACGTGGCGCGATCGCCGAACTGGATCGCCAGGCGTTCGCGCACGTTCTTCAGGCCGATCCCGGCACGATCGGCGGGCTCGGTGCCGGCGACGGTGTTGCTCACTCGCAGAGTCAGCATCCTGCCGTCCGTGAGTGCCTCGAGGCGGACCTGCACCGCATCGGAGTGGCCGGCCAGACCGTGCACCACCGCATTCTCGATCAGCGGCTGCAGAATCAGGCTCGGCACCCACGCCTCGGGGGCGAGGTTAGGATCCGGCACGTGCACCGTGAGCCGGTCGGCGAAGCGCCGCTGCTGCAACGTCAGGTACAGTCTGGCGAACTGCAGCTCATCGGCGAGGCGCGAAAACTCGCGCTCCCCGGCGCACAGCAGCCGGCGCAGCAGGTCGGCGAGTTGCACGATCATGCTGCGCGCATCGGCCGGGTCGCCATCGATCTGGCCGTGGATGGTGTTGAGCAGGTTGAACAGCGAGTGCGGCGAGAGCTGCATGCGCAGCGCCGCCAGATGGGCCGCACTCAGCGCCCGCTCGAGCGCCGCGGAGCGGATCTGCGAATCGCGCAGCCGACGATAGACGTCAAACCCCGTCGCGAGCGCCAGTCCGAAGCCGTAGGTGAGCAGGAAGCTTGTGGCGCTCGCGATCCAGATCTGCGTCAGCGGCGCCATGGGCCCGTGCGGACTGCCGGGCGCCTCGACGAGCTGGCGCACCACGAAGTTCGCTCCCTCCAGCACGGCATCGCCCAGCCACAGCGTGGGCTCGGCCAGGGCAGCGAAGGTCACCGCGAGCAGCAGCTGCAGGGGCAGCCGGCGCCAGAACGGCTGCCAGCCCAGGCGCAGCGACGCCCACACGCAGCCGAGCAGCACCGGGTAGAGAAACAGATGTTGCAGCAGCCGCGCGCTCCACGGGGCAAACAGATGTCCCACGTGCATCGAGGTGAAGATGAAACGCATCTGGTTGGCGTAGAGCACATCGGAGAGCGCCACGTACATCCAAAACACGGTGACGATCAGCAGCAGCGGTCGGAATCGCGCGTTCATGGCGCCAATGCTACGCTCCCCAGGGCCCGGGTTGCTCGCCGTCCTCGCAAGCCCCCGGGAAGGTGCTCTGCTCGCATGACGCGGACCGGCCAGTTCGGTACAGTCGCGCCCATGGAAATCTTCAAGGAATTCCGGATCGAGGCGGCCCACCGCCTCCCCCACGTGCCCCCGGGGCACAAGTGCGCTCGGCTGCACGGTCACTCCTTCCGGATCGGCGTACACGTCGACGGACCGCTCGACCCGGCGCACGGCTGGGTGTGCGATTTCGCCGACCTGAAGAGCGCCTTTGCGCCCCTGCACGAGGCGCTCGATCACCGCTATCTCAACGAGGTCCCGGGCCTCGAGAACCCGACCAGCGAGCAGCTGGCGATGTGGGTCTGGCAGCGCCTGAAGCCTACCCTGCCGCAACTCTCGCGCATCACCGTCCGCGAGACCTGCACCAGCGGGTGCGAGTACCGCGGCTGAGCCGCCCTCAGCGGCACGCCGCGCCGAGCAGGCCCGCCTTGAGGGCACGGCCCGGCGGATGAGCCCCGAGCCAGATCCCGAAGAAGGCCCGTGCGAAGTCCACGCCCGGGATCTGACCCTGCGGCACCCCATCGAGCAGGTATTCGATGCCCTGGCCGGGCCGATGCACGAATGCCATGCTGTGCCCCGAGCCGATGCCGTGCATCCAGCCGTTGAGGGTGGCGATGCGCGCGCGCAGCGCGGGCAGCTCCTGCGGGGCGCTCTGCTTGAACCCATCGCGCCAGGCGTTGCGCAGCTGCCCGGTGGTCACATGCCAGAGAAAATGCAGCACGATCTCGCTCGGCTGATCGGCGGCGAGAATGCCGGCTGCGTCCGTCGAAGGGTGCGGCAGATACAGCGCCGCGACGTACACCTTGATCCGCAGGAACGTGGCCTTGCGGATTCCGAGCCCGTTGAGCGCCAGCGACTGGCCGTGCACGGTCACCTGCTCGGGAAAACTGACCCCGTCACACTGGCGCGCCTGCGCCAGACCTGCCGCCGCCACCAGCGCCACCGTCAATCCGATCATCCGCAGCCGGTTCGCCATGACCCCGCCCCCGTCCGCAGCGCCCGTTCGCGCGCGAGACAGCCTAGCACGGTCGGGCGCGGGCGGCCCGTGGTCCGGATCAGCCGGCAGCCGGCTCGAGCGGCGCTCCGGCGAGCGCCGCGGCTTGCCGCGGGTCGTAAAGCTTGCTGTCGACCTTGAGATAGGCGACCCCCTCCTCGGCCACCACCACGGCGTCGGCCACGCCCGGCAGCGCTCGCAGGTCCGCGGCGAGACGCGCCGGGTTCACGCCCTCGCCGAGGCGCAGCACGCGCGACACCCAGTAACTGGGGGCACGCATGGTGGCGGCGAGCACGAGCCACACCAGTGCCAGCGCAGCGGCAAACTCGAACACCGCGCCGCTGCCGCCGTGTCCGTGCAGCCAGCCGCCGGCGATTCCGCCGGCAAAGATGCCGAGGAATTGCGAGCTCGAGTACACACCCGTGGCCGTACCGGTGGCCCCGGGCGGGGCAGTCTTGGTGACGAGCGAGGGCAGACTCGCCTCCATGATGTTGAAGCCGGCGAAGAACACAGTGAGCGCGAGCAGCACCATCAGCTTGCTATGGCCGGCGAACACCAGGAGCAACTGGCTCACCGCCAGCGCCGCAACCGCTCCGACCAGCACGCCCTTCATCCGCCGGCGCCGCTCCCCGAGCGTGATCGCCGGGATCATCACCACGACCGAGATCAGCAATATGGGCAGATACACCTGCCAGGCGCCGCGGCTCGCGACTCCCAGCGCAGCGCGAAGCACTCCGGGCACGACGAGGAAGCTCGCCGTGAGCATTGCGTGCAGGGCGAAGATGCCGAAGTCGAGCCGCAGCAGCTCAGCGTTGCGCACGGTGGCCCCGAGGAGCGCGGGCACCGGCTCGGCTTCCCGGTGCACGCGCAGCCGCCGCGGTGTGGGCACCACGAACACGGTGATTGCGATGCCGAGGGCGGCAAGGCCGCTCATCAGCCAGAAGATGCCCGAGACACCGATGACCGCGGCCACGAGCGGGCCGGTCACCAGGGCGACGAGGAACGATAGACCGATGGTCATGCCGACCAGCGCCATCGCCTTGGTGCGGTTCTCCTCGGCGGTGAGGTCAGCCACCAGCGCGAGAATCACCGATCCCACGGCTCCGGCGCCCTGCAGCGCGCGGCCGCCGATCATCGCCGTGATCGAGTGTGCGCCGGCCGCCCAGGCGCTGCCCAATGCGAACACCACCAGGCCGAGGACGATCATCGGCTTGCGGCCCAGGCGGTCGGACAGCAGTCCGAACGGCATCTGCAGCAACCCCTGCGTGAGACCGTAGATGCCGAGGGCGAGCCCGATGGTGTAGGGCGTTGCACCGGTGAGACCACGCGCAAACAGCGCGAACACCGGATAGATCATGAACAGGCCCAGCATGCGCACCGAGAAGACGGCGGCGAGGGAAACGGCGGCGCGCAGTTCTGACTTGGGCATCGGGTACTCGGCCTCCCTTCGATCACGCGCTGCTGCAGGAATTCTTAAGATTACTTCGTATGCCGGGCGCGCGCCACCACCACGGCAAGGTGGCGGCGAAGTGATTGCCCGGGCTGGCGCACGCCGGCGCCCTTTGGCCTGAATTGCCTGCAATCCGCGGCCCCGGAGCCCCCCAAGCATCCTGAGGCATGCTGCGCACGGCCCCGAGCGGGACCGTGCGCAGCGTGCGCTCAGTGCCGGGCGTGCGGCGCCATGATCCGCGCCAGCAGGTTCGGCGTGCCGGGGATGCGCACC
>JAKAZL010000010.1:40504-48453 GCA_021815925.1 Pseudomonadota bacterium
GCCCCCCAAGCATCCTGAGGCATGCTGCGCACGGCCCCGAGCGGGACCGTGCGCAGCGTGCGCTCAGTGCCGGGCGTGCGGCGCCATGATCCGCGCCAGCAGGTTCGGCGTGCCGGGGATGCGCACCAGATGCGGATAGCGCGGACCGCCGAAATAACTCACAGAAATGGTTTGGAACCAGCGGTCCTTCGCGACGATGAACACGGTCGGCTGGTGGGTCTGCTCGGTGCTGACCAGCGCGTACTTCAGGACGCTGCGCCGGTAGCGCTGGCCATTCACCGCCTCGATCTTCATCCCCGGCATCATGCCGGCCTGCCAGGCCGGTGAGCCCTCGCGCACATCGAGCAGCCGGCCGTGCCGGCCGAGATTGAACCCGTAGCTCAGCCACTGATAGTGCATGTGCTTGAGCTTGTCGCGCGCCTTGATGAAGGGATTCGGCTGGGCGGAGTACACCAGGCGCCAGCCGGCCCGACGCAGCTCACCGCTCGGCGGACGCTTGGCGACCTCGTAGACGTGGCGCTGGAAGAACGCGTGCCAGTCGTACGGCGCCACTTCGTTCAGCAGCTTCTCGATGTCCGCGCGCGTGTAGGTCTTGGTGATCGGCCCGGTGAGCTTCGGCTGCGAGTACAGGTGCAGGAAGGTGTCGAGCGAATGCCGGCCGTGCGTGCGGGTCCGGATGATGGTGTCCACGTCGAGCCACAGCAGCTCGCCCTCGGTGTAGAAGTCTCCCGCCGTGCGGCGGATCGAGCTGTACTGTCCGCTCGCCTGGTACAGGTACGGCGCAGCGGTCGTCAGATCGATCAGCGGCTCGGTCGTGCGTCCCGGCTCGGTGGCCATCTGGCTGTAGATCATCGCCAGGTACTGCGGATACTGGCCCGGCGCGCGAATGCCGGCGCGGAACGAGAGCAGATCGCCGAGGTACTGGTTCATGCCCTCGTATACCCACAGCAGGTCGGTGCGCTGCGGGATCTGGTAGTTGAGCGTCGTGAGGTCCCAGGGCCTTCGGTACTTGCCGTTCCAGGAGTGGGAGAACTCGTGGGTGAGCAGGTCGCCGGAGACCATCTGCCACTTCGGCTTGATCATGTAGTCCGCCGGCGCGCGGTCGTCGCTCGACTGATGGTGCTCGATGCCCTGGTAGCCGATCTTGTTCGAGAGGGTGAGCAGCGAGTGGTAGTTGTTCCAGTGCCGCGAGCCGTACAGCGCCAGCGCCTCGGGCGCCATGTTCTTGTACGCCGCGAGAATCTTCGCCGGCACGTCCAGGTCCTGCGGCGCATCGGCGAACATGTCGAGCCACTGGTGCGCATCGCCATGCTGCCAGAGCAGAACCTGCCGGAAGTAACGGCCGCAGTCGAGCGGCGAGTCGACGAGCTTGGTCAGCGGCACTTCCGCGAAGTCGATGCGATCGCCCGTCCGGTGCACCGCGCTGAGCGCGGTGGCATAACCCCACCCCGCGGGCAGAATGATGCTCGCCTTGATGTAGTAGTCGTGATAGTTGATGTCGTTCTGATAGAACAGCGCGCGGTTCCAGTTGACCACCGCGATGTTCGGCGTCGACATCACGTCGGGCGAGTTCAACAGCACCGTGAAGCGTACCTTGATGGAACTGATGCCCTGAGGCACCTCGACGTGAAAGGCGTACATGTCCACCTTGTCGCGTCGCCAGGCAAGCGGCCGGCCGTCGGCGCTCACCCGCAACTGCGACACGTCGGCGAGCGGACCGGTCGGACCGTGCTCGCCCGGGATCCATTCCGGATAGACGAAAGTGAAGGGACCGGGTACCACCGGAATGTCCATCGTGGAAGTCATGAAGCCGCGCCCCGCGGTGCTCGCATCGAGCACCAGCGTCTCCGGGTTGGCTTTGGTCGCATAGACCACCGCATTGGCGTTGGGTTCGGGAATGAGCCCGCCGGCGCTCGCCGCCCCACACAATCCAAGCATTACCGCCGCGAATGCGGCACGAATCAGCTGTGATTTCACCGATGGACCCTCCTGCGTCAAGGCCGGCCTGAGCCCCTCGCCGGCGTCGCGTCGAATCGAATGGCCGGCCACGACGGTCAGTCCGTCGCGGCCAGCCGCGTGTTTACGGCGCAAGTGTCGCCCCGCCGACGACGCCGCTCAATCCGTAGCCGGCCATCGTTCGGTTGAATGCCGCGACGTCCGTACTCAGGAACCGGTCGTAGGCGGCGAGCGCATGCCGATATTGCGTATCGAAGTGAGCCTGCTCGCGCAGTGTCGCCGCATCGACCGGCTCATCCGAGCCCCACAGCAGCCCCTCGAGCGAGAGCAGCTTCTCGTGGATCCCGTCCGGCACCCACAGCGTCGATTCGGATGAGCCGGCATTGCTGGTGAGCCGCAGGATCATCGCCCGGCGGGCACGCTCGAGTCGCGCGATGGCCGCCTCGGCCGCGTCCTGCTCAGGCAGACCGCGCACCGCGCTCTGCAGTGCCTTCAGCTGCATCGCCAGTGTCCGCAGGCGGTTCAGCGCCACGTCGGTCTGCGAGATCTCGTGCAACACCGCCGCGGTCACCCGATAGCGCTCGGTCATGCCCGCGAGCGTGCCCCGCGAGGCCGGATCGTTGCGCACGATGAAGGTCTGCGTGGCGCTCGTGGCGCCGAACTTGACGGTGGCGGTGTAGGTGCCGGGCGGCAGCAGCGCACCGTTGCGCGGTCCGCGGTTGAAGCGCGGGGCGGAACGCCAGCGCACCGGACCTTGTGCGCGCAGGTTCCAGTAGATCCGGTGCAGTCCGGCCTGGTTCGGGACCCAGGGGATCTTGCCGCCTGCCGCCCCCGCCGCTCCCGGCGGCTGCGGGGTCATCGCCACGGGTTTGCCCGCGTGCACTCCCCGGTAGGTTCGCACCACCCTGCCGCTGGCATCGCTGATGATCAGCTCCCCGGGCGCGCTCGCCGCGTGGGCCAGGTAGTAGCTGAAGGACGCCCCGTAGTGGGGGTTCTGTCCGTAGTAGGTGCCATCGCCCATCCACTCGGTCTGCGAGAACGGCCAGTACCGCACCGCATCCTCGGGCTTGAAGAACGTGAGCGCGCGCTGCGCCACGGCGGGACTCCACTGCTCGAACGGCGTCAGGTCATCGAGGACCCACACGCCCCGGCCGTGGGTGGCCACCACCAGGGAGTTGGTGCGCGCCTGCAGCGCCAGATCGTACACGGCCGCATCGGGCAGCCCGAGCCCGAACTGGTACCACTGGCGGCCGGCGTCCCAGGACACATACAGGCCGTTCTCAAGCCCCGCGTAGTAAAGGTCGGGATTGTGCGGATCACGCCGCACGACATGGGCATAGACATCGGCGGGCAGGTTGCCGCTGATCGAAGTCCAGTGCGCACCGTAATCGTCCGTGCGGTACAGGTACGGCCGGAAATCACCGCTGAAGTGCCGATCCACCGCAATCAGCGCGCTGCCCGGATCGCTCGCAGACACGTCGATCGACTCGACCCGCCCCCACGCCGGCAGGTGCGGGATGTTGGCCGTCACGTTGATCCAATGCCGTCCGCCGTCGCGGGTCAGCTGCACCAGTCCGTCGTCGGTGCCGACCCAGATGACCTGCGGATCGGACTCGGCCGGGGTAATGGTTAGAATGGCGTCGTAGTATTCCGCGCCCGAGTTGTCCTGGATCACCGGCCCGCCCGAGGGTCCCTGCTTGGCCCGCTCGTTGCGGGTCAGGTCCGGACTGATCGGGCTCCACGTGCGGCCGCGATCGGCGCTGCGGAACAGCACATTGCCCCCGGCATAGAGCACCTTGGGGTTCGTGGGCGACACCGCGAATGCGGCCTCCCAGGCGAAGCGGTAGCGCGCCCCGTCGGCGCCGCGGCCATTGTCGTCCCGCGGGAAGGGCTGAATGTCGTGCAGCTGCTCCTCGGAGCGGTCGTAGACGAAGTAAGCCCCGTTCTGCCCCTCGTTGTAGATCAGGTTCGGATCATCGGCCGCGGCCATGCCATAGATGCCATCATCGCCATTGAACCCATACCAGCCGCGGCTCGAGATGCCGCGCGGATCCTTGCTCGCGCCCGGTCCACACCAGGTGTTGTTGTCCTGCAGGCCGCCGCAAACCTGGTAGAAGAACCCTCCCCCGACGGCGAGGTGATAGTACTGGCCGAGCACCAGATTGTGGATGAACGCCCAGTGCCGGCCATTGTCGAGCGACAGCGCCACGCCGCCGTCGTTGCCCTCGATGATCCGGCCGCTGCCGCTCGGATCGACCCAGATCGCGTGGTTGTCGACGTGAATCGAGCGGGCGATCCGCTTCCAGGTCCGCCCGCCGTCGCTCGAGGCGAGCAGGCGCATCGACAGAGCGAACAGGTGCTCGGGGTTCTTCGGATCGACCGCGATATGCGAGAAATAGAACGGACGGGCGTCCACGGCCTGGTCCTTGCTTACCAGTTGCCAGTGCGTCCCGCCGTCGTTCGAGCGCCACAGGACTCCCTGGTGGCTGCCCATGACCGCGTAGACCACCTGCGGATCGCTCGGGGCAACGGCCAGTCCGATCCGTCCAACCGACCCGCTCGGCAGCCCGTGGCCGGCGAGCCGGTGCCAGGTCAGTCCCCCATCGAGCGAGCGGTAGATCGCATCCTCGGGGCCGCCGGCCGAGTAATGCCAGGGCTCGCGCCGGAAGCGGTAGGTCGCCGCGTAGAGGACCTCGGGATTGCTCGGGTCCATCGCCATGTCGGAAATGCCCACGTCGGGTCCGACGTAGAGCACCCGCTGCCAGCTCGCCCCGCCATTGACGGTCCGGTACACGCCCCGCTCGGTGCTGTTCTTCCACGGATTGCCCATCGCACCAACCAGCACCGTGTCCGGGTGACGCGGGTCGATCAGGATGCGCGAGATCTGCATCGTGCCGGCGAGCCCGAGATGCCGCCAGTGCCGTCCGGCGTCGCTCGACTCGTAGACTCCATCGCCGAAGGACACGTCGTTGCGGATGTTGGCCTCGCCGGTGCCGACCCATACAACCGCCGGATTGTGCGGGTCGACCGCCAGGGCGCCGATCGAAGCCACCGGCTGGTGCTGGAACAGCGCCTGCCAGGTGATGCCGCCATCGGCGGTGCGGAACACGCCTCCGTCGGCGCCACCGACGTAATAGATGTCTGGATCGCCCGGCACCCCGGCCACCGCGGTCACCCGACCGCCGGCGAGCGCGGGCCCGATCTGCCGGAACTGAATCCTCGCGCTCACCGGCATGGGCAGCAGCGTTCGGCCTTGGCCATTTTCTTGCTGCGGACCGGCGGTCGCGCCCAGCGCGAGTGGGGACACGAGCAGCGCCGCGGCACATGCAGCTGTCAGGGAATTCCTCACGCTCATCGGGCAGTCTCCTGTTGCAATCCCATTGCACACCGTCGTCATGACCGTGCTCGCACGACCAGGTCCGCAGCGCATCCGCCGGCTGCTCCGCGCTTGCTTGCAACAGCCTTGCGGCGCGCCCGTGACCGGAACTGCAGCACTGTAGCCGAGCTGACCCATCGAGGCCACCGACGGTCAGGCTCGACGGACGCGAGGGCGCGCCGCTTCGTCGCAAATGCGCCCCTCAGAGCAGCCGGCGGATTCCGTGGATCACCATGTACAGCCCCACGAGCGCCACCACCACGCTGAACAGAACGGTGAGCGCCCGGCGGCGCGCGGCGAGGATGCCGGCGAGCTTCACGCCCACATAGCCGCCGAGCAGCCCCCCGGTCACGAGCAACCCGGCGATGCGCCACTCGACCAGATGGGAACCGGCATAGCTCACCGCGGTCGTGCCCGCCACGAGGGTGACGGCCACCAGCGAGGAGCCGACCGCATTCAGCAATGGCATCCCCGTCACGAACATCAGCGCCGGCACGGTGAGAAAGCCGCCACCGACGCCGACCAGCGAGGCGAGCGCGCCGATGCCGAGACCCGCCGCCCCGAGCTGCAGTAACACCCAACTCTGTGCACGCGGCTTAGGGTCCTGCGCAGCTCGCGACGCGCCTCGCGAGCTGCGCAGCATCAGGCCGGCGACCACGATCATCAGCATACCGAGCAGTGCCAGCAGCAACTGGCTGTCGGTCGCCTGGCCGAGCCGCGCGCCGATCAGCGCGCCGAGCACGCTGGCGAGCGCATACGCGCCCCCGTGCCGCCAGCGCACCGTGCCGCCCCGGGCATGGGCGAGCAGGCTCCACGCGCCGCTCGCAGTGGCCGCCACCGTCGAGGTGCCGATCGCCAGGTGCGGCGGGACGTGCATGACGTAGACGAGCAGCGGCACGACCAGAATTGAACCACCGACGCCGAGCATGCCGAGCGAGAGCCCGGCGAGCACGCCGGTGCACACGGCAAGGAGCGCGAGCGACAGGCTCATCGGGTACGCGAAGCGCGCCGCGCGGCCGGATGGGTCGCGCGGATCCTGCTATAGTGTTGCCTGATCATCCACCTCACGGCAGCCAGACTAGCATCCGCTCGATCCCGGGAGAACCCAGGTGCCATCACACGAGTCGCGCTCCGCCGCCGCCGGGCCGGCCTGCCCGGGATGAGCGCCGCGAGCGCTGAGACGGCCCCCCGAGTCGGGCAGACATGAAACGCGAGTGGTTCTCACCGGAGCGCATCTGGCTGCGCAAGGAGCATAAGCGCCTCTGGCGCATGCTCGATGCCGACGCGTGGTTTCCGCACGTGCCGCTCGCGGCGCTCGTCGGCATCCAGGGACTTCTGCACATCCTGCTGGCATCGGGCTCGCTGCGTCCGCTGCTGCGGGAGATCGCCGCCCCCCCCTTCAGCGCACTCGCCGGCGGCATACGCATCGTGCAAATCGGGGCCGCCTCGCACATCGGCCTCGGCATCCTGTTAGTGCTCGTGGCGATCGGCATGCTCTGGCGCTCACGGCTCGCATGGATGCTGGCGTTCATGCTCACCCTCGGGACGGTCGCCCTGGAGTTCTCCCCGCTCTCGAGCGCGTCGCGAACACTGGAGATCTTCAGCATCGTGCAGCTGCTGCTGCTGCTCGCCGCGCGTAGCGCGTTCATCCGTGCGAGTCTGGCGACCGCGACGCTGTTCGCCCTCACCGGCGTACTGCTCACGATCGGTTACGGGACTTTTGGCGCGCTGTTCCTCGGCACCGGTTTCAATCCGCACATCACTACGTTCACCAACGCGGCGTATTTCGCCGTCGAAACGATGTCGACGGTCGGCTACGGCGACATCACCCCCGTGTCGAGCGAGGCGCGCCTGTTCACGATCTCCCTGATCCTGCTCGGGCTCGGCGTATTTGCCACGGCACTGCCGGCCATCGCCGGCCCCCTGATCGACAAGCGGCTGATGAACCTGCTGCAGCCGCGGAGAAAGAGCAAGATGAAGCGCGTATCGCATGTCATCGTGGTGGGCGACGGCCCGCTTGCACAGGACACCGTCCGTGCCCTCGTCGCCCGCGGTCTGCTCGTCACCAGCATCGTCGCGACCAAGCCGCCTGAGAACGAGACGCACACCGAGGATGTGCTGGTCGGCGACGGCAGCGATACCGAGATGCTGCGCCAGGCCGAGATCGCCAACGCCCGAGCGGTACTCGCGCTCAGCGAGGACGATTCCTACAACGCGTTCGTGGTGCTGGCCGCGAAGGAAATGAATCCCGAGGTGCGCACCGCCGCAGCCGTGAGCGACACCCGCAACACCGCGCGCATCGCGCGCACGCGGCCCGACGTCCTGCTCACCCTACCGCTGCTCGGCGGGGAACTGCTCGCGATGGCCTTGAGCGGCGAGCAGATCCAGACCGATGCGCTGATCACCCAGCTCTTGAAGCTCGGCTAGCCGCCCGCGGCACTCACAGCGCCCCGACCGCGTAGGCGAGCCGCAGCCCGTCGAGCCCCTCATCGAGCACCGCGTTGTTGTAGTCCTCCAGGGCCTGCGTGCGCAGCGTGACCGCCTGGAGCACCTGCGTGTTCGAGGCCAGCCCCGCCTTGTACAGCTGACGCGAGATGCGCAGATTCTCCGCCGCCTG
>JAKAZL010000010.1:48553-53125 GCA_021815925.1 Pseudomonadota bacterium
CGAGCACCGCGTTGTTGTAGTCCTCCAGGGCCTGCGTGCGCAGCGTGACCGCCTGGAGCACCTGCGTGTTCGAGGCCAGCCCCGCCTTGTACAGCTGACGCGAGATGCGCAGATTCTCCGCCGCCTGCGCCGTAGCGGCGCGCGAGGCGCTCACCCGCTCGCGCGCCGCGCCGAGCGCCAGCCAGTCAGCACGCACCTGCAGCGCGATGCGCGAGCGAAGATCCTCGAGCCGGCGCTGCTCGGCGCGACTGCGCGCCCGCAGTGCGTCGGCTTCATTCGCCGCGGCGCCCCCGTCAAAGAGCTTCCAAGTGAACCCGACCCCCACCGAGGAGAAGTTCTCGCGATTGAGAATCTGATTGTCGAAGTGCGTGTACCCACCGAGCGCCGCGAGGTGCGGCAGTCGGCTCGCGCCGGCGGCCCGTGCGCGCGCCGCGAGCGCACTGGCCTGCGCTGCGAGTGCATGCAATTCCCCGCGGTTGGCGAGCGCTCGCTGCACCAGTTCCGTAAGCGGCAGATCATCGACGCTGAGGGTGGGCAGAACCGGGTCGAGATGCGGCACCCGATCGAATGGCTCGCCGAGCAGACGGTTGAACTCCTCCTGCGCGACCGCAACGGCATCGGCAGCGTTCACCTTGGCCGAACGCGCGTTGGCGAGCGCCACCTCGGCAGCGAGCAGATCGCTCTTGGCGACAGTCTGACGCTGAAACATCGCCTCGACGTCGCGCAGATGCGCCGCGAGGCTCTTGACACTGGCGTCGGCGACGCGCAACTGTCGTTGCGACCGCAGAACAGCGACGTAGGCCTGTGCCACCTCGAGCCTCACGTCCTCGGCCGTGGCACGCTGCGCCGCGGTTGCGCCGGCGAAGCCCTCCCGCGCCGCCGCAACACCCGCGCGGATCGCCCCGCCGGTGTACAGCGGCACGCGCATCTGCACCGTTCCGCTGACGTACTGGTTGTCCTTGAAAATCGGGCCGGAGCGGAACGCCAGCGCCGGGGTGATCACCTGAAGCTCCGGCGCCTGACCGAGATGCGTGTAGCTCGCCTCGGCCTCGATGCTCGGCCAGCGCGCATCCCGTGCGGCCCGCTCGCCGGCGCGCGCCGCCTGCACGTCGGCGGCCGCGGCCGCGAGCGTCTGATTGCGCGCCGCGGCCGCTCGCCACGCCTCCTCGAGCGTCTCGGCGCGCGCCTGCAGGGCGAGCGCCGCGCTGGCCGCGAGCAGTGTCGCGGCCAGCGGCATCGCGTTGCGCACCGCCGTCACTTCGGTCCCTTCAATGCAACGATGCCGAGCACCTTGAGCACGTAGCGCTCGTACAGCGGGGTGATCGACCCGGTGCGCACCTTGCGCAAAAAATACTTCTCGAAGGCAATCTTGCTCAGGTGCACCCACTTGCCGAGCTTCGTCCAGGTGACGTTGCGCGGGGGGATCTGCGGCAGGGCCACGAATGCCGCGCCGGTGTCACCGAAGTCCGCCAGGCAGATCGCGTTCCAGGTGGCGCGCGCATCGGCCGGCTTGCCCTCGAGCTCCGCACCGACGTTCTCGCAGATCGCCGAAACCATTGATTCGATCATGTAGCCGGTCTTCGGCGCGCCGGTCGGCACCGGGGTCGCCTCCACCGGCGGGATGGCAACGCACACGCCGGCGGAGAAGATATTGCGGTACTTCGGGGAGCGTTGATGCTGATCGATGAGCACGAAGCCACGGGGATTGCACAGCCCCGGCACGGCCGCGACCGGATCGACGCCCTTGAACGCCGGCAGCACCATGGCGAAGTGAAAGCCGAGCTGGTGTTCCTGCTTCGGCTTGCCCTGCTCGTCATGCTCGAGGACGGTCATCGCCGCTTCGCTCACCGAGGTGACCTTGGCGTTGGTGATCCACTTGATGTGCCGCTGGCGCAGCTCGCCCTCCATGAGCCCCTTGCTGTCGCCTACCCCGCCGAGACCCATGTGCCCGATGTACGGCTCGCTGGTCACGAAGGTCATCGGGACCTGGTCGCGCATCTTGCGCTTGCGCAGATCGGCGTCGACGATCATCGCGAACTCGTAGGCCGGGCCGAAGCAGCTCGCCCCGGGCGCCGCCCCGATCACCACCGGACCGGGCTTGCGCAGGAACTGTTGGTACTTCTCCCAGGCGTGCTGCGAATGCGCCTGGGTGCAGATCGACTCGGTGTGTCCGTCGGGCCCGAGCCCGGGGATCTCATCGAAGGCGAGCTTTGGACCGGTGGCGATCACCAGGTAGTCATATTCGACCTTGCGCCCGTCGGCGAGCGTGAGCGTGTTGTGCTCGGCGTCGATCGCGGCGACCACCTGCTCGATCCAGTCGATCCCGTGCGCAGCGAGCGGCTCGCGCATCGCCACGCGCGTCTGCTCCCGGTCCCGCCAGCCGACGGCCACCCAGGGATTCGACGGGGTGAACTCGAAGTACGGCGATGCGCCGATGAGCGTGACCCGATGGGCGCTGCCGAGGCGCTTACGCATGCCGTAAGCGCACGGTACCCCGCCGAGACCCGCACCGATGATGGCTACGTGTGCCATGGGAACCCCCTCTGGTGAGACTTTGCGACGCGAGTGACGGGCCAGGCCACCGCGGACGGACGTTCGTCACTCATGGACGCCCTCCACGCTCGCGCGCGCCGGGTGCGCCGCTCGCCGCTTCAGATGTGCGTAGTACAGGACCGGAATCACCACCAGCGTCAGCAGCGTCGAGACGAAGATGCCGAACAGCAGTGAGATTGCCAGTCCATTGAAGATCGGATCAGACAGGATGAATACGGCTCCGAGCATCGCCGCGACCGCGGTGAGGGCGATCGGCTTGGCGCGGATCGCTCCGGCGCGCACCACCGCCTCCTCGAGCGGGAAGCCCTCGCGCACCGAGCTGTCGATGAAGTCGACCAGCAGGATCGAGTTGCGCACGATGATGCCGGCGAGCGCGATCATGCCGATCATGGAGGTCGCGGTGAACTGCGCCCCGAGCAGCGCATGTCCGGGCAGCACCCCGATGATGGTGAGCGGGATCGGCGCCATGATGATGAGCGGCACGAAGTACGAGCCGAACTGCGCCACGATCAGCAGAAAGATCAGCGCGAGCCCCACCGAGTAGGCAATGCCCATGTCGCGGAAGGTCTCGTAGGTGATCTGCCACTCCCCGCCCCACTTGATTGCGAACTGATTGGGATTGGCGGGCTGGGCGATGAAGTGCTGCACGAGGCTCTGCCCGGCAGGCGGGTCGCGGCTGAGCTTGGAGGCAATCTCGAACATCCCGTAGAGGGGACTGTCGATCCGGCCGGCCATATCGCCGGTCACGTAGGTCACCGGCAGCAGGTCGCGGTGGAAAATCGGCTGATCCCAGGTCTCGTGCTCGACCCGCACCAGTGCCGAGAGCGGCACCAGCGCCCCGCCCGCCGCCCGCACGCGCAGCGCCAGCACCTTCGAGACGCGTGCCTGATCGGCGGGCGAGAGTTCCAGGCGCACCGGGATCGGTTCGCGCTCGCGCCCGATGTGCACGTAGGTCGCATCGTAGCCCGACAAGGCCATCTCAAGCGTGCGGGCAATCTGCTCCTGGGAGACCCCGAGGAGCGCGGCCTTCTGGCGCTGCACCTGGAGCACCAGGCGCGGCGCGGGCGCATCGACGCTATCATCGATGTCGACGATGTTCGGCGTCGCGGCAAACACCTTGCGCACGGCGAGAGCGATCTGTTGCTGACGCGCGTAGCTCGGGCCGTAGATCTCGGCCACGATCGGGGCCTGCACCGGCGGACCCGGGGGCACCTCCACGACCGCAATCGAGGCTCCGAACCGATCAGCCACCGCCGCGAGCTGCGGGCGCACGGCCATGGCAATCGCGTGGCTCTTGCGCTCGCGCGCGTCCTTCGGCACGAGCTGCACCTCGATTTCCCCGAGCCGCGGACTCTTGCGCAGGTAGTACTGGCGCACCAGACCGTTGAAATTCACCGGGGCGGCCGTGCCCGCGTACACCTGATAGTCGCTCACTTCCGGGACCCGCGCGATGACCTGGGCCAGCGCATCGAGCACGTGGGCGGTGGACTCCACGGTGGTCCCCACCGGCATGTTGACCACGACCTCGAACTCCGACTTGTTGTCGAAGGGCAGCATCTTCAGCACCACGGCCTCGGCGAGCACCAGGCTCACCGCCACGAGAATCGCCGCGCCGATCCCCGCATACAGCCAGTGGCGGCGGCGCCGGCCCTGCTGGCTCTCGAGGAACGGACCGACCACCCGCTGGAACAGCCGCAGCAGCGGCACCTGCTGACGGTGCTCGGTCGGATCGATGTGCGTGCGACCGAGCAGCTTACGGCACAGCCACGGCGTGAACATCAGCGCCACGCCGAGCGAGATCAGCATCCCGGAACTCGCGTTGATCGGGATCGGGCTCATGTACGGGCCCATCAGACCGCCGACGAACGCCATCGGCAGCAGCGCAGCGATCACGGTGAAGGTGGCGAGGATGGTCGGCCCGCCGACCTCGTCGACCGCGATCGGGATCAGATCGCTCAGCGTGCCGCCACCGAGACGCATGTGGCGGTGAATGTTCTCCACCACCACGATCGCATCGTC
>JAKAZL010000066.1 GCA_021815925.1 Pseudomonadota bacterium
CGAGCGCGATGCGTGCGGCAATCATTACGGCGTTGGTGCGCCGCGCGCTCGACACTGCGCCGGCCCTCGCTGTCACCGCGAAGCAAGCGTCGAGCGGCAAGACGGCCCTTGCGCACATCGTCTCGCGTATCCTGACCGGGTGCGAGGCGGCGGTGATCCCGCTCGACCAAGAAGCCGCCGAGCTTGGCCGGCGCCTGCTCGGTGTGCTCATGGCGGGCGACCCAGTGGTCTGTCTCGATAACGCCGTGGACCCCGTCGACAGTGCGGCGCTCTGCGCCGCGCTGACATCGGGCAGCTATCAGGATCGCATCATCCGCAGCAGTACTATGGCACGAGTCTCGACGGCCGTGACGATGATCATCACCGGCAATGGATTGCGCCTCGTCGGTGACCTGACGACTCGAGCCCTCGGGTGCGCGCTCGATACCGGTCTCGATCGCCCACAGGAGCGTGTGTATCAACGCGACATTGCGGCATTCATCACTGAGCACCGTGCGCAGTTGGTGCGCGCGGCACTGACGATCCCATTGTCGTATCTTGCCGCCGGGGCGCCCATGCTCGCGGTGCGGCCGTCGCGGTTTCATCAGTGGGATCGCCTGGTGAGGTATCCGCTCATCTGGCTCGGGCGTGCCGATCCCATTGAAACACAGTCGGCACTGGAGGATGCAGACCCCGAGCGTGAGGCGCTGCGCCTCCTGCTTGCCGCCTGGACGGCAACGTGTGGCGAACGCGGGGTGACGGTCGCGGCGTTGATGCGAGCCGCAGCGCAAGAGGAAGGTACGGCGTTGCGAGAAGCGCTGCTCGGTATTGGCTCGGACGGTGGCGGAAGGCTCAACGCGCTGCGCGTTGGCAATTATCTTGCCGAACGAGTGGGGCAGGTGGTGGACGGCCTGCAGATCAGCGATGCCGGGCGTGACAGCCACACCAAGACACGGTGCTATCGGGTAGTGGCGGGAGCGGCGCCCGCATCGGGATGAAGAATCGCGCCCGGCGGTCCCTCCTGCGCCGCCGGGCGCAAGCGCGCTCATGCCGTCTCGAGTGTGCCGCCGTGTTCAGCCGTGAACCGCCGCAGAGCCTCCAGTTTGTCTGGCGCGACTGCGCCGCGCCACGCCCCGTCGAGGTACTCCAGTCCAGCATCCCGCAGCGGGCGGGTGCTGGCGGGCTTCATCCCGAATCGTACGCTGATCCGCTGCGCAGCAAGCGCGGTCGCTCCCGGCCCGGCGGCGGGCGGCTCCGTCTGTTGGGAGGCACTCTGCGGCGGGCTCTTCCGAGCCGCGCGTTGTGCCGCACGGATCGCACGCGCATCGCGCACGGACTTGAGCGCTGCGTCGAGTTCGGGGGCGGCGACCGTGATGTGTGCGCTGGCGAGCCCGGCGGAGATTTCCTCGTCAGTGTATCCATCCGTGACGAGCTTGCGGATCGCGTACAGCACGCGCGCCGACGGCAGATTGCTGGGCGGTTTCGCGCGCACCGCCGCGAGGAGTGCGGTATTGAGCGGATCGATTTCACGCGGGGGATTAGATTTCCGGGTCATGGGGACTCTCCGTCTCGGTCCGCACGTTGCGGGCCGTTCTCCCTTATTCCCCGGCGTGGGCCCCTCTCGCGTATTCCCCGCCGCTCTGTTCTGACCGAGGGACCGAGACTTGTCTCCACCCCACACCCGCGACTTGTCGCCAGCCGCGCCTTCGCACCCCGAGCGGCAGCCGAGAGGGGCCCGCGCAGCGGAGTAAGCATGGGACGTAGCCGCGCTACGTCCTTAATGCGCATTAAGGACATGGCCGCGCCATGTCCTCTTGCGGTCCTTGCGGACGTGTCCTGCGGACGGCATCGGCTGCGCCGGGGGGGATGTGGTGCAAAGAACGGCGGCGGCAGGGCAAGCCCTGTGCCGCCCGTGGGTTGTGCGGTCTGCAGTGCGTGCTCGACGCGGTGGGTGCTCCACGCAGTGGGTGTGCGGTCCGCAGGGCGGAATGGGGTGACAAGTCACGGAGAGGTACGTATGGCACGTGGCACGAGCGTCAATTTCAAGGCCGTGAGAAATCTGCGGCACGAAGATCGGCACAACCGCCGCGAGGGACGGGAGCCACGGTATCTCTTGCCGCCGGAGCATCGGCTGCGCGATTCGAGCGGTCAGGTGCTCGAGTCGGTGCTGGTGCACAACGATCCGGGCCTCCACGACCGCTACATAGCGCGGCTCGCGCGGTGTTCCGAGCGGGCGAAGCGGGCGAAGGCGTTCTCCCCGTTCTGGTCGGGGGTCGTGGTGCTGCCGCTGCGCGATCCAGGGGAGAGCGTCGATGCGTACCGCGATCGCCTGACGCACACCATGGTCGAGTGGTGTCAAGGGTATGAGGCGTTGACCGGGCACGGAGTCCTCCAATGCGCGGTGCACTTCGATGAAGGCCACATTGACGAGCCGACCGGGGAGATGCAGGCGAATCCCCACGCGCATGTGCTCGTGGATCGCATGCAAGAGTGCGAGGCGCACTTGATCCAGACCAAGACGGGCGAGCGCCGCATCCCGGCGCGGGTGAGCGTGATTGAGCTCGACCGCGAGACGATGCGCCGGGTGCAAGACATGACCTGCGGCCTCGTAACGGGCGAGAGCGCGGCGGGGCGCCGGGCGCGGGTGGCGGCGCAGCGCGAAACCGCGCGGCGCGCCGGATTGCCGCGGCGCGGGCACGTCAATCACCGCGAATACCGCGCGATGATGCAGGAGGCCGCGCGCGAGCGGCAACGCGAACCGGTGAAGCTGCAAGCGCGGATCGAGGCACTCGAGGCCGAACTGTTCGAACGCTCCCGGGACCTCGGCGACGCGGCGGACATGCCGCCATCGTTCGCTCACACGACGCCGGACAATCGTCGGCGGGTATTCCGCGAGGTTCTGGACCAGGTCCGGCGAGCGCAGCGAGACCGAACCGAATATGAGGCCCTCGAGCATCGCGCCGCGGCGTCGGAGAAGGCAGCAGGCGAGGCGCGGCGGGAAGCGCAGGACACGAAGTCTCACAGCGCTCATGTGACGCGGGCGCTCGAGCGCGCGGGCGCCGATGCGCAGGCGGCAGAGGCCGCGCACCCGAAGAAAATCACTCCGGAGGAGATTACGCGCGCGCGCCTCGCTCTCGAATCGCACGCGCGCGGGCGGGGTATTCCGCTCGATGAAGGGTACCCGTCGCTGCGCACGGCATGGATGGCCGAGAACGAACGTGAGGCTCGCATCGGGCGCGCGAAGCCACACGCGCAGAAGGACTATTCGGCGCTCAAGCTCGCGCACCTCGAGCTTCAGGCCGAGTGCCGTGCAACGCTGCGTGCACGGGCGAAGCGTACGCGCGAGCGCCAAGTGCAGGCCGCACGTGAGCGCATGCGCGATGGCGCCGGGAGCACAGGCGGGCTGATCTCAGGTTACCGCACTGCGGAGATCGCGGTGGCGCGGGCCTGCGGCCTGGACTACGAGTGGGACGCAGTGGCGCGGTGCAAGCGATACCGGGACCGGGCGGGTCGCGAGGTCTTCACGGCGACGCGCACGCGTCTCGAATTGGTCCGACACGACGAGGCGGCGGAGGCCGCCGCGCTCAAGATCGCCGCCGCCCGCTTCGGCGGGGCAGTCTCGCTCACTGGGAGTGGGGAGTTTCGGGAGCGGATGGCGCGGCAGGCGGCGCGTGAGGGTATCCGTGTCGTGGATACCGATTTGGCGCGGATCGTCATGGACGAGCAGGCCCGAATGGCAAGCGGAGCGCAGGCCGATGGCGCGCCTGCGGTTCTCGAGCGCGTCCCATGCATCGAGCGCTCCCACCCGTCGCATCGGGAGCTGATGGTCTGGTGGCAGCACATCGGCAGCCACGAGCGAACCGCATGGCTCGAGGATGCCGAGCAGGCCGGCCGCAAGCGCGAGCACCCAGGAGACGGGCTGCTCAATGCATGGCACAGGATGCTCGATTGCCAGGATGCCGGAGGGAGAGTGCCTCGGTCCGTCACGGAGGCGAGACATCAGGACCGCGCCACGGTGCAGCGGCAGGATCACCAGGGTGAGCAGGACGAGCAGGACTTCGGCAGGTAGGCTCGCGCTGCGGAGACCGGATTCCACGCCATCCCAAGAATCACCCGAGCATGCGAGGCGGGAGGTATTGCAGGCATGCGCCTGGCAGCACGGGGCGGGGCCCGTAGCCCCGCATGGCCTCGGTTGGACGGCGCGCGTTCTGCGGGTGGACGCAGACTCGGAACCCCGATCCAGATCTGTGACGTGACGTCGACGCTGTCAGCGACGAGTTCTCCCAAAGCGCGATCACTGGCGCCGAGTGACGGAGTTCGCTGAGCTGGACTCGGTCCAGCCGAGGACCATTGCTGAGGACTGGGGAGCAGCGGGGTGTTGTCATGCCAACGAAATACGCCGCGTGCAAATTGGTCTTGTTCACATAATCGAACCGAACGTTGTGTCTCAATGGCGCATGGCGCTACACTCAACGCAAAATAGCATTTGATGCGGGTCTGACCGAAAAAAAGATCGAGATGGACGAAGAGCAAGGGGGGAGTCAGGGGCTTTTCAGGATCGCAGCGCTGGAATCTCAGCGCCGCGCCGCTCTGGGTAGCATTCAGATCAACACGCCGCCAGCGTTCTGGGCGGTGAGCTTGCTGGCCGTGGCATTTGTTGTTGCGGCGGTGACCTATCTCGTTCTGGGGCATTACACGCAACGAGCCACGGTGCAGGGCACGCTGGTGCCATCTTCGGGACTCGTGACGCTCAATGCCACGGATGCGGGCGATGTGCTCGCCGTCAACGTACATCAGGGAGAGCGAGTGTCGGCCAGGCAAACGCTCGCGAGCTTCGACAACCCGCTCGAGAGCGCCGCGCTCGGCAACACGCTGGCGTTCATCACCGCGGAGCTCGACACCGAGCGCAAGGGGCTCGAGCAGGACCTCGCGACGCAGCGGGCGCTCGCGGCGAGCCAGAGCGCGACACTGCGCCAGAGCGTGACGAGTCTGCGGGCGCAGCTTCAGCAGATCGACGCACAGCTGGTGCTGCAGCGCCAGGAGGCGGTGAACATGGCGACGCTGCTGAAGAGCATCATGCCGCTTCGCAAGCAGGGCATCATTTCGCTTTACGACCTGCAGCAGCAGCAGGCCGATACCTTCAACGCGGAACTGCAGGTCAAAGCATTGCAGCGGGAGCGGCTGGGTCTTGCGCAACAGCTCGCGCAGGCCCGGCAGCAGCGGGCGCAGGTTCCCCTGACGCTGGCGGCGCAGCAGAATGCCACGCGCAACAAGCTCGCGCAGGTCGAGCAGGCGCTCGCCCAGAACGAGGCGCAGCGCGAGTGGGTGGTGAAGGCGCCCCGGGCGGGGATTGTCGCGACCCTGCTGATCAAGCCGGGTGAGACGGTGAGCGCCGGTGAGCCGCTGCTGACGGTGGTGCCGAGGCGCTCGCGGCTCGAGGCGCAGCTGCTCGTGCCGAGCTCGGCGGTCGGCTTTGTGCGTCGCGGCCAGCAGGTCGTGCTGCGCTATCAGGCATTTCCATACCAGCGGTTCGGGCTGCATTTTGGCGAGGTCGGTCAAGTCTCGCGCAGTGCCCTCTCGCCGCAGGAGGTGGCCGCACTGGTCGGGCGGCAGAGCACCGCGCCGCTGTACCGGGTGATGGTGCGCCTGCGGGGTCAGACCGTGCGGGCGTACGGGCAACCGGTCGCGTTGCGCCCCGGGATGGCGCTGCATGCGGACATCCTGCTCGATCGGCGGCGGCTGATCGAATGGGTCCTCGAGCCGCTCTATGGGTTCAGCCGGCGGATGATGGCGAGCGCGTCGCCGGCATCGGCGGTGTCCGCCCCTCGAAAACCCGCCGCGGCGGGAGTGCGCACATGAGTGCGGCCGCCGAGAGCGTGCTCGCGGGGCTGCGCTTCGGGGGCGGGAAGCGGCTGCCGGTGATCCTGCAGACCGAGGCGGCCGAGTGCGGCCTGGCGTGCCTCGCCATGGTGGCGAGCTACTACGGCTACGAGATCGATCTGCCGGGCATGCGCCGCAAAGCCTCGATGTCGCTGAAGGGCGCGACGCTGCGGCGGGTGATGGACATTGCCGGGCAGCTGGCGCTCGATACCCGTGCGCTGCGGCTCGAGATCGACGATCTCGCAGCGCTCAAGACGCCCTGCATCCTGCACTGGGATCTCAATCACTTCGTCGTGCTGAAACATGCCGGGGCGAAGGAAATCGTCATCCATGATCCGGCCCGCGGGGTGCAGCGGCTGACCTGGACGGAGGTGTCGAAGCATTTCACTGGGGTCGCGCTCGAGCTGTGGCCCTCCGCGCGCTTCAAGCGGGTGCGGGTGCGGGAAGCCATCTCGCTGCGGGCGTTGAGCGGTGAGGTGTACGGGCTGAAACGCGCCCTCACCCAGATCCTGCTGCTTGCGCTCGCGCTCGAGGCGATGGTGCTCGCAGGGCCGCTCTACATGCAGTGGATGCTCGATCAGGTCTTCCCGAGCGCCGATCATCCGCTGCTCACCGTGCTCGGGATCGGCTTTCTGATGCTGACGGTCTTTCAGGTGGGGGTGACGGCGCTGCGCGCGTGGTGCATCACCTGGATCAGCGCCACCTTGGGCGTGCAGTGGGTGAACAACCTGTTCGGGCATCTGCTCAAGTTGCCCCTCGCGTTCTTCGAGAAGCGGCACATCGGGGATGTGGTCTCACGCTTTGGTTCGGTGCAGACCATTCAGAAGGCCCTCACCACGCAGTTCGTCGGGGCGGTGCTCGATGGGCTGGTTTCGATCCTCACCCTGGTGCTGATGGCCTTCTACAGTGTGCCGCTGACGCTGCTCGTGGTGGGCACGTTCGCCCTCTACGGCCTGCTGCGCGGGCTGCTCTACCGGTCGCTGCGGCGCACGACCGAAGATCACATCGTGTATGCAGCGCGGCAGCAGAGCGATCTGCTGGAGTCGATCCGGGGCATCCAGGCGATCAAGCTCGCGAACCAGCAATCGCATCGCCAGGGGCGCTATGCCAATGCACAGGTGGACACGACCAATCGAGAGATCGCCCTGCAGCGGCTCGGAATCGGCGCGCAGGCGGGCAGCGGGCTGCTCTTCGGCCTGGCGCGCGTCGCGCTCATCTGGTGGGCGGCCGCGCTGGTGCTCAAGGGGCAATTCAGCGCCGGGATGCTGGTGGCCTTCATCGCCTATGTGGATCAGTTTCATCGCCGGGGCGCGGCCCTGATCGACCGGTGGAACGAGTTCCGGATGCTCGAGCTGCACGCCGAGCGGGTGGCGGATATCGCGCTCAGCGAACCGGAAATCCACCTTGAGGGCGTACACACCGATGAGCTCGAAAGTACCCGGCTCGAGGTGCGGAACCTGAGCTTCCGATATGCCGAGGGGGACCCCTGGGTGCTCGAACATTTCAATCTCACGGTCGAGCCTGGGGAGAGCGTCGCGATCGCCGCGCCTTCGGGGGCAGGCAAGACGACGCTCGCGAAGCTGATCCTGGGGCTGCTCGAGCCGACCGAGGGAGAAATCCGCTTCGGCGGGATCGATATCCGCAAGCTCGGCCTTGCGCGCTACCGAGCGCAGGTCGGCGCAGTGATGCAGGACGATCAGCTCTTTGCGGGCTCCATCGCCGACAACGTCAGTCTGTTCGATCCCGAGGCGACGCCCCAAGCGGTGGCGGCTGCGGCTCATCTCGCAGGTATCCACGAGGAAATCGCTGCCCTGCCCATGGGCTATCAGACCCTCGTCGGGGATATGGGCTCGAGCCTTTCCGGCGGGCAGCGCCAGCGAGTGCTGCTGGCGAGAGCGTTGTACCGGCAACCGAAGTTCCTGGTGCTCGATGAGGCGACGAGCCATCTCGATGTGGCGAGAGAGCGCGAGATCAACGCGCTCATCAAGCGCCTGAGAATTACCCGGCTGGTGCTGGCGCATCGGCCGGAGACCCTCGCGAGTGCCGATCGGGTGATCGTGCTCGGGAGAGGGTGCGCCGACTCGACAGCTCTGGGGACCGGGGGTGCGGGATGAAAGGATTCGGACACGGTCGGTCTCGATTGACGTCTCTTGGCTGCAACTTTTCAGGCCGAAGCTGGAACGGCAAACGCATTTCCAGCGATCACCAAGACGAGGTATATCATGCGTACATTGACAGCAACTGAGGTTGAGCAGGTTGGTGGCGGACTTTTTAAGTGGATGGAGTTTTTCGGCGGAGCTGGTGGCGGACTTGCTGGTTATGCTCTCGGTGCGTGGGGTGGCGTAGAGGCGGGCGCGGCAATGGGCGGCTTAGTTGGCGGGCCGATTGGTGCGGCAGTAGGAGCGGTCCTCGGGGGCGCATACGGTGCCGATGTTGGTGGCATCATCGGTGCTTCGGCTGGTGCGGCCGCAACTTAAGTAGTACCGCCTGAGAATGGCGGATACCCCTGCGGCCAGAACGAGAAATATCGCTCTGGTCGCAGGGATTGGATGGTTACTATCGATTATGACGAAATGAATTTACTTCATTATAAGAGAATGTTGGCGACAATAAGCACCATATCAATGCTAGCTGGTTGGTCTGTATTCTATACCAAAATCGGGGCGTCGCTTTTAGGGAATGCTTTGGCAACAGGATTGGCGGGTCTGATTGGCGGCTTTGTACTTGAAATTTTTGTGTTATGTCCGCATCGAGAGAATCGCCATCACGGCAGCCTTGATCCTTGTTCAGTGGTCCCGGTTAAAGGCCCTGTTGCCGCATTGGCGCAAACCGCCTTTATTCTACCAGTGGCGATTAACGCATTTGCGATCCTAATACTGTTAGGAACAAATTTCTCGCCAAAGTATGTTGAGTGGGTCATGACAGCAACGCCGATATTTGCGGGCGGTCAATGGGGGACGTATTTTTTTTGTCGCAGACTCATGAAGTAACAAATGAGCTGGAGGGTCGTTTTGAAGGTAAGGACTCCGTAAACCGCGTTCTTCCCCGTTTCAGCTGAGCGGGAGATGCTCTCGATGGCGGCGCTATCGCCGCAGACTGGAGGGCGAGATGAACGCGAAGCGTGAAGAGTTGACCGCGGGGGAACGGCGATACCTGGAACACGTTCGGCAAGCGCGCAGCCAGGGGATGGGGTTGTCGCAGTACTGCCGTTCCGTGGGGCTGAACCCGTTTTCCCTGTACAGCATGCGCCGGCAGATGCGGCGCAAGGGGATATTGCCGCCTGTGCAGCAGACCGAGGGGACAGCGGGAGCGAAGGAGCCGCGCAGGAGTGCGGTGCCGGGACGCTTTGTGGCCGTGCGGGTGGTTGAGCCGGCCGTGCCGGTGGCGGCTGCAGCAGCGGGGTTGGTCTGCCGGCTGCGTCATCCGAGCGGGTGGATGATCGAGTGCGGCAGTTGGCCGGAGTCGAGCTGGGTGTCCGCTCTGGTGGGGGCGCGGCCATGATGCGCCCGTGCGCGCAAGGGCTGAAGGTGTACCTGTACCGCGAGCCGGTAGACATGAGGAAAGGACGCAACGGTTTGGCAGCGCTCGCCCAGGAGGTGATGAAGGTCGATCCATTCTCGGGCGCGCTGATGATTTTCGTCGGCCGGCGTTTCAATGCGGTGAAGACCCTTTATTGGCATAAGAACGGATTTTGGGTCTGCCACAAAGTGATCGGGGGCCGGGAGAAGTTTATCTGGCCGCGGTTGATCGAGCAGGAGGTGGTGACGCTCTCTGCCGAGCAGCTCGAGTGGCTGCTCGAGGGTTACGACATCTGGAGGCAGCCGCATCAGATGTTGAGATTCTCTCGCGCGGCGTGATCATTTGATGTTGTATTGTGCGGCGGGCGCGGTATACTTTGCACCGTGCCCGCTGCACTGCGCCACAACCAATCCCTCGAGAAGAACGCCGAACTTCAGGCGCGGCTGAAGGTCTCCGAAGAGACCATCCGTCAGGTCAAGCAGGCGCACGAGCGGCTCAAACAGGTCCACGAGCAGCTCGAGAGCGAACACCGCCAGGCGCTCGAGCGCAAGGGGATGCTCGAAGAGGAGGTGCGGTTCCTGAAGGCTCAGCTTTACGGGCGCTCCTCAGAGAAGCTCCCTGCGCAGAGCGTCTCCCCCGATCAGAAGATTCTCTTCAACGAGGCGGAGGTACTGGCAGCCATCGCAGCGGCGGAGGCTGCCGAGCAGGAGCGCACCACGACAGTAGCTGCCCACGAGCGCAAGGCGCGCCCGCACAGCGGCGGGCGCGAGCCGATCCCGCCGCATCTGCCCCGCCAGGACATCGTTCACGACCTGCTGGTGCACGAGAAGTGGTGCACGCACGAGCACGAAGGGGTGTGCTGGGCGAGGCAGCGCATCGGGGAGGAAGTCAGCGAGCGCTATCACTACGAGGCGCCGAAGGTGTGGGTCGAGCGGCACGTGTATCCGAAGTACGCCTGCGGAGAGTGTCACGAGGGAGTGAAGGTCGCCGCGGCGGTCAAGAGCATCCTGCCGAAGTCCAACGCCAGCGCCTCGCTGCTGGCGCATCTTGTGACCTCGAAGTTCGACGACGGGCTGCCGCTTTACCGGGTCTGCCGGCAGATGGAGCGTCAAGATGTGCTCTTGAGCCCCGGGACGGTGGGCACCTGGGTCAACACGCTGGGCGCAGAGAGCGTGGTGCCGCTGATCAACCTGATGAACGATGATCTGCTCGCCCATCCGCTCATCCAGATGGATGAAACGTACCTTCAGGTGCTGCGCTCGGAGAAATCCCCGAGTTCGGATCACTACATGGTGGTGCGCTGCGCGGGTCCGCCGGGGCGGCGGATCATTCTCTTCGATTACATTCCCTCACGCACGGCCGAAGCTTTGAAGAGCCTCTTGGACGGCGCGGACGGGCCGTACCGCGGCAAGCTCCTCACCGACGGGCTCGAACTCTATGACATCGTGGCCAAGCAGCTGAAGCTCGAACATTTTGGCTGTTTACAACATTGTCGCACGTACTTCCACAAGGCGCTGAAGGTGACCGAGCTTCCCTCCGGGCGGACGCTCGCGGGCGTGGCGATGCGGGAGTATCTCGGGCCGGTGTTCAAGATCGAGCAGGACATCAAGGACCTGCGCAAGCAGCGCGAGCGGGATGGCTCGCAGCTGACGATCGAGGAGGTGTTGAAGCTGCGGCAGGAGAAGTCCGCCCCTATCCTCACAGCGTTCAAGCATTGGGTTGACGACCTGCTGCCCGGTACCCCGCCGCAGAGCGCCCTCGGTAAGGCGCTCGCCTATACGACAAATCAGTGGCCAAAGCTCGTGAGGCACCTCGAGCACGGCGAGGTTCCGATACATAACAACGATACCGAGAACCGGATCCGTCCGTTTGCTCAGGGACGCCGCGTCTGGCTCTTCTGTCACAACCCCTTCGGTGCCCGCGCCAGCGCCAATCTCTTCTCCCTGGTCTCGACCGCCCGCGACAACGGCATCGAACCCCACGCGTACCTGAACTTCATCTTCGAGCGCCTGCCCGGCGCCGATACCATCGAGGCGCTCGAAGCCCTGCTGCCCTGGAACGCCCGGGCCGCCCTGCCGGCCGCTCGACCAGCCGCCTGACTCGCGCCTCCTCCAGTCCCTGACCCGGCGCCGCAACGCGCTGCCGATCCCCTCGCGCCCCGGCCGCCTCAGCGGCAGTCCGCCCCATATACACCCCCGCCGATTCTCCCCGGTGCCTACGCGCTCATGCAGCTCGGTGCAAGCACGGGGTTTGCGGAGTCCTTACTTTTGAAGCGTACAGTTTTCGGAATCATCTGGTTTATCGTGTCTTGGCTAGTCTTGACCATTGCGGACATGATTGTCATGGGGACGGTAATCTCATCGACCACCAAGACCACAAACTTTCAGCGGGGCGTGCAAGCTGGAATCGCCTTCGCAAGGGCACATGCGGGCCTGCTGCTGGGTGTTCGTCTCGGAATTCTCGTAGTGGCTCTGCTCATCGCGGTGATCGGGACATGGAAGGGCGTCCTGCCAGGCACGAGGCGCAGCACGTCAAAGGTAGTGCCGGGCGACTGACGGCAGGTGGACGCCGCGTCTCTCGCTGAGAGAGCTGAAGCGCCGCGCAAATTCGGCTCCGCGCAGGGAGTATTGCTCGCGGGCGGCTTTTTCCTTGCGACGCTCGTCGGGGGCGTGTTGACGATGTTCTTTTGGGGCATCGGTATCGGCGTCAAGGCAGCGACCCTGGCTCGCGACTCGCACGGGAAGGTGCCTGTGCACATTCCGACCCCGGGGCTTGGTCTCCTGGCGGCGTCCGTACTCACCGGATATCTGCTGGCAGCGGCATGGGCGATTTGGTACTCGTTCTACATAGCCAAGCCGCTGCTGAAAGTCGGTGATCCGCGGGGACTTGGCTGGCGTGGAGCTGATCGACACGGATACCTCGTGGCTGCGGGCTTGAGTCTTGTCGTGGTCGCGGTGGCATTGGGTCTCGCGCGAGTTGTTCCGCCGGTTATTGCAAAATTGACTGGGCCTGCCGAACAGCTCAGCAGAAGCCACGGGTGGCCGTACATCGTTCTTGTCGTGCTGATGCTGGGGATGGCTCCTTTCGTGGAGGAGTTCGCGTTTCGCGGAACATTGATTGCCGCGTTCGTCCAGCGCTTTCATGTCGTGACTGCCGTGCTGATCAGCACGCTGTTGTTCGTCATCATGCATGCGGCCGACAAGATCCACTACTGGCCGGGCTTTATCGATGTGGGGCTGCTCGG